>JBDUEH010000030.1:0-11672 GCA_040002555.1 Gemmatimonadales bacterium
AATGAGTGACGATGGCCCGGGGTTATCGCACCAGCCCGGAGTACATCGACGGTTATTAACCGAAAGTCACGGCGCTTCTGGCGACGCCTCCTCGCAGCACAGGCGTGAAGATGGAAGGGAAAACGAAGGTCGAGTACGACGTACTGCTCGCAGAGTTGCGCGACACACTCACGAGCAGGACCGAAGCCGCCATTGCGTCACGCATCGAACTTCGCGACGCGGTGTGCCGGTATGTAGACGCAGAACAGACTCGGGGAACGACGCTTGGGTCGATCATTACCAGCGTGAAGGAAATTCTCGAGAAGGCTGAGGAAGGCGCAACAGGTGCGACGACCGAGCTGGCGCAGCAACTCATCGATTGGTGCAAACAATTCCACAGCAAGCGAGTCGCGTTAGCGAGGGAAGTCAGCTGACGGCGACGTATACAGCTGCGAGAGTGGTTGACAACAGCGGCGGTGAGAGAGCACCAATCGAAGTGCCCACAATTACTGCGACGCGCTTCGATGCGCTCGACGCGTACTGGCGCGCCGCCAACTACTTGTCGGTCGGCCAGATCTATCTCCGCGCCAATCCTCTCCTGCGCGAACCGCTCTCGATCGAGCACGTAAAGCCGAGACTGCTTGGGCACTGGGGGACGACGCCCGGCCTGAATTTCGTTTACGCGCACATGAACCGGCTGATCGTTGAGCGCGACCTGAACGTGATCTTCGTCACCGGCCCCGGTCACGGCGGTCCAGGGATCGTCGCAAACACTTATCTCGAAGGCACCTACAGCGAAGTCTATCCGGCGATATCGCGCGATGAAGCGGGGATGGCGCGGCTCTTCACGCAGTTCTCGTATCCGGGCGGAATTCCAAGTCACGTTGCACCAGAGACTCCCGGATCCATCCATGAGGGAGGCGAGCTTGGCTACTCACTGCTGCACGCATTCGGCGCCGCGTTCGACAATCCTGATCTGATTGTCTGCTGCGTTGTAGGAGACGGTGAAGCAGAGACGGGCGCGCTCGCGGCGAGCTGGCATTCGAACAAGTTCGTGAACGCTGCACGCGATGGCGCCGTCCTGCCTGTTCTTCATCTCAACGGCTACAAGATCGCCGGTCCTACGGTGCTCGCGCGCATCCCGGAATCCGAGCTCACCGATCTGATGCACGGTTATGGATACGAGCCCCACTATGTGTCGGGCGATGATCCCGCAGTGATGCACGAGCTGATGGCCGAGACTCTCGATCACGTCGCCGACGACATCGCGAGCATTCAGGCGGACGCGAAATCAAACCCGGGAGCGAGTCGCCGGCGGTGGCCAATGATTGTTTTGCGCTCCCCGAAAGGATGGACGGGCCCGGTATCTGTTGACGGAAAGCAGACCGAGAATTCGTTCCGCTCGCATCAGGTGCCCTTGTCGGGCCTGGCCGAAAATCCTGCGCATCTCGCGCTGCTCGAAGAATGGATGCACAGCTATCGGCCCGAGGAGCTCTTCGACGAAAGCGGCGCATTGATTCCCGAGCTCGCTGCGTTAACGCCTCGCGGAAAGCGGCGAATGGGATCGAATCCGCATGCCAACGGCGGGCTCCTTCTACAGGATCTCGTCCTTCCTGACTTTCGTGACTACGCGGCCAAGGTCGAAAAGCCTGGCGCCACCAACGGCGAAGCGACGCGCGTGCTCGGTGCCATGCTGCGCGATACGATGAGTCTCAATTCCGGTGCGTCCAATTTTCGCGTGATGGGCCCCGATGAAACGAGCTCCAATCGCCTCGATGCGTTGTTCGACGTAACCGGCCGCATGTCGTCGGCGACGATTCTCCCAACGGATGACCACGTCACCGGCGACGGCCGAGTGATGGAGGTGCTGAGCGAGCATCTATGTCAGGGATGGCTCGAAGGTTATCTGCTGACCGGACGTCACGGGCTGTTCTCGTGTTACGAAGCATTCATCCACATCATCGATTCGATGTTCAACCAGCATGCAAAGTGGTTGAACACGTGCAGGCACATCGAGTGGCGCGCACCGATTGCATCGTTGAATTACTTGCTCACGTCCCACGTGTGGCGCCAGGACCACAACGGCAACAGCCATCAGGATCCTGGCTTCCTCGACCACGTTGTGAACAAGAAGGCGGATGTCGTCCGCGTCTATCTGCCTCCCGACACCAACACTCTTCTCTCAGTTGCCGATCACTGCCTTCGCAGCCGCAACTATGTGAACGTGATCGTTGCCGGAAAGCAGCCGTCACCGCAGTGGCTCGACATCGACGCTGCCATTGCACATTGCGAAGCGGGACTGGGTGTCTGGAAATGGGCGAGTACGGACGATGGTGTTGATCCTGATTTTGTAATCGCCTGCTGCGGGGATGTTCCTACTCTCGAAGCACTAGCCGCGACTGCGATACTTCGCGAGCGGCTGCCCGACCTGCGCGTGCGCTTCGTCAATGTCGTTGACCTCATGACCATCCAGCCAAAGCGAGAGCATCCGCATGGCCTCGATGATGACAAATTCGATGCGCTGTTCACCACCGACAAGCCAATCATGTTCGCGTTCCACGGATATCCATGGCTCATCCACCGTCTTACCTACCGTCGAACGAATCATGCGCACCTTCACGTGCGTGGTTATAAGGAAGAGGGAACTACTACGACTCCTTTCGACATGACTGTCATGAACGAGCTCGACCGCTTTCACCTGGTGCTCGACGTAATTGCGCGGCTCCGGGGAGCTGCGGCGAATCGGCAGTCTGACGATCTCGCGAGGTGGTGCCGCGCGAGACTCGAAGAGCATCATCACTACATCCGCGAACACGGTGACGACATGCCCGACGTTCGCAATTGGCGGTGGCCGGCCTGAAGATTCTCGTTTTCAATGCGGGGTCGAGCAGCTTCAAGGCCTCGCTGTTCGATCTCGATCGACCCGCGGAAGACGGCGCCGCACCAGTGGGCCTGCTGTGGGAGAGGAAAGGTGATTCGCCCGATGAAGCGGGCGAACTTGTCTCGGAGCTCTGGACCGGCCAATCGAAGTTGATTGCAGGGCCGGAAGAAATCGATGTGGTTGGACATCGTGTCGTCTTCGGCGGCCTCTCGTTGTTCGCCACTACCCGGATTGACGCCGAGGTCCGCGAACAACTCACGCGCATGGAAGAGTACGCGCCCGCGCACAACGAGGCAGCGCTCGCGGCCATCGATAAAGCAAACCGGATTTTCGGGCGGCGGGTTCCTCAGTTCGCCGCGTTCGACACCGCATTTCACCAGTCGATGCCACCTGAGGCGTTCACGTACGCAGGTCCGTACGACTGGCTGGAAAAGGGAATCCGGCGATTCGGTTTTCACGGCCTCAGCCATCGGTACGTGTCGCATCGCGCCGCACGCCTGATGGAAAGGCACGACGCTGGTTCACGAATCGTCTCGTGTCACCTGGGCAGCGGTTGCTCACTTGCGGCGGTGCTCAACGGGCAATCGGTCGATACGACGATGGGATTCACGCCGCTTGATGGAATTCCGATGGCCCGGCGATCCGGAGCCGTCGATCCGGGTATCCTGCTCCACCTTCTGCGTCACGGAGGATATGACCTGCATTCGCTCGACGAGCTGCTGAACAAGAAGTCCGGCCTTGCGGGATTGTCCGGAACAAGCGGCGACATGCGCGACGTTCTTTCGAAGATCGATGCGGGCGATGACCGCGCGAAGTTGGCGTTAGGCGTTTTCGTTCACCGAGTCCGCGAGGGAGTAGCATCCATGGCCGCGAGCATGGGCGGAATCGATGCGCTCGTCTTCACGGGAGGCGTCGGCGAAAACTCGCCGCGCGTTCGGCAAGAGATTTGTGCTGGCCTCGAATTTCTTGGAATCGAGTTGGAAGAATCTGCGAACGCATCGGTGCATGGCGACGGAGCGATATCGCGTGATGGTGCCACGCTTCCAGTGTTTGTTATCCCCGCGAAAGAAAACTGGATTGTCGCGCTGGAATGTCTGTCCGCTTTGATGTAGCTGAACTTGGTTTAGTTTTTTCGTCTTCGGCGACGCCAATTCGCGAGCAGACTATTTGGGACACGGACCTGACGGATGGGCAACGGATGAGAGACAGAAGGGAATTGGGGTTGTTCTCTCGGTTTCCCCCGTAGTTTCTCCAAAAATGGAGGCCGAACGCATTCGCCAGAAGGAATGAACCGGGGGATTTGTTAAGGACCATTTTGTGCATATCCAAATGCCCACGTGGTCGTGATCGGACATGAGTTAACGCCTTGATCGGAGTATTCGTGAATCGTTTCGTTTTATCGCGGCTGGCAATGGTCGTCATCGCATGTACGCTGTTCGAATCGGGTCAGCTAGCCGCTCAAACGGCACACCAGACTGATTCACTCCGCAAGGCCGGCAAGCCGCTTTTCACGCGCGACGATGCGCTTCTCGGCGTCGCGTTCGCGGGGCTCACGGTGGCGATGTTTCCTATCGACAAGTCGGCCGAACGTCGCCTGCGCAGCCCGTCATCATCTGAGAATCAATTCATCAACGGGACCACAAAGGGCTTCGAGATCCTTGCTGATCCTGGATCGATTGTTATCGGATCCGCGATGTACGTCGCCGGACGTCTCACCAATCACAACACCCTCGAAGACATCGGCCTTCACATGACCGAGTCCATCGTACTCGGCTCCAGTGCCACGATCCTGCTCAAGGGAGCGCTCGGACGCTCGCGTCCATTCGTGACGAATGGCACCGACCCGAGAGACTTCAAATTCGGCAAGGGATTTGGCAATGCCGATCGACAGTCCTTTCCCTCGGGCCACACGACGGCCGCGTTCGCCGCGGCAGCATCAGTGACGAGCGAGATGAAACGCGTTTATCCCGGTTCAACCTGGATCGTGGGTCCGGTGATGTACGGCAGCGCGACGATGGTCGGCCTTGCGCGAATGTATCACAACAAACACTGGGCGAGCGACGTTGCCCTTGGCGCGGCGGTCGGCACGTTCAGCGGACTCAAGGTTGTCCGGTATTCGCACAATCATCCCGGCAATCCGGTCGATCGGCGATTGTTGAGCGCGATGATCCAGCCAAACGGCGACGGCGGTGAGCTCGTCGGTTTGTCTCTCCAGTGGTGATCACAACGCAATTCTTCTCTTGACACGCTCACCCCCGTTTCGCCATAACGTCTAGCGCATTCGTATGTAGATCGCGGTCTCGGTAACCCGGCGCAGAAACGGAGCTCGATGATTCACGCACAGTCGTGAGAAAACTGCGGGCTCTTCTCTTCGCGCCTTTCGCGATGATCACTGCGTGCGCAACGAAGACTGAGACCAAAAGACCGGTCATCGGGTATGCGCAGGTGTCGTCGGTGGCGACGCTCGACGAAGCGCGGGAAGGATTCTTCAAGGCACTTGCCGACTCCGGGTACGTCCGCGACTCCACCATCACGGTGCTTGATCGGAACGCTCAGGGAGATATTCCGACGCTCGCTCTCATCATGAGCGACTTCGCGCAGCAGGGAGTTACACAAGTCGCCTCGTTCTCCTCGGTCGCGACACAGGCGGCAATCAAGGCGATCACTGATCGGCCCGTAATCTTCGGCGCAGTCGCGAACCCATACATCATCGGCGCTGGCACATCTCCCACCAGCCATCGGCCCAATGTCACCGGGGCCGAGATACCACTGCCGGTCGATTCGGCGGTCGTTCTCTCTCACGAGGCGTTCCCCAACATACAGACCTGGGGCACGCTATTCGATCCCGCAGATCCCTTCGCCGAGTTCTATCTGAAGAAGGCGCAATCGGGTGCAAAGACCGCCGGAGTGAAACTCATCACCGTCGCGTGCACAGGACCGGGAGACATCGCCGCCGGCATTCAGGCACTCAAGGCGCAAGGCGCCGGCGGCGTAGTGCAGATACCGAGTGTCATGATCGGAGGATCTTTCTCCGCGGTTGTGAAATCCACCCGCCAGGCCGGACTTCCCCTCGTTGGAACGACGACAAGCTTCAGGGGCGCGCCGCTCGCTCTCGGTTTAAGCTTTCGTGATAACGGATATGATGCAGGGTTGATCATGATTCGCGTGATCCGTGGGGAGAACCCGGCGACGATTCCGTTTCACATATCGAAGAAACGCACGTTGATCGTCGACCTCGACGCAGCGCGTGAATACGGCGTCACTATTCCGCAGTCGGTCATCGTTCGTGCGGATTCAGTCTACAACAAGGGCGCACCCGTTGGCTCGGCGACGTCGAGCGCCGCAACATCAGGTGTCGCTACCGTCGATAAGCCGGCGCCAAGGCGCGGATCGAACCCGTTCGAATTCTGGCTCGTCGCACTGACGCAGGGACTCGCATTCTCGGCCCTCGCCTGGGGAGTGTATTTATCGTCGCGCGTTCTCCGTTTCGCCGACATCACACCCGACGGAAGCCTCACGCTCGGAGCAGCGGTAGCGGCATCGCTGATCGTCGCCGGAACCGATCCACTGCTCGCAACGCTGGTCGCGGTCGCCGCAGGAATGGTCGCTGGGTACGTCACCGGTATCCTGCACACCCGTTTCGGCGTGAAGGATCTGCTCGCGGGCATCCTGGTCATGACCGCGCTCTATTCGGTGAACCTGCACGTGATGGGAAAATCGAATGTGTCACTTCTCGACATCAACACCCTCGTTGGAGACGTACACAAGTTGATCCCGGCGTCTGTGAACTGGTCCGATGACCTCTCGCTCGGCATCCTCTTCCTCGCGATCACGATCGTACTCGGCTTCATCCTCGCGTGGTTTCTGAGAACCGATTTCGGTATGGCGATGCGCGCGGTCGGCGACAATCCGACGATGATCACGGCACAGGGAGTCGACCGCCGACACATGATCGAGCTCGGTCTCGCTATCGCGAACGGCCTGGTTGCATTCTCAGGTGCGCTAATCGCCCAGCAACAGGGCTTCGCCGACATCGCAATGGGAGTCGGTACGCTAGTGGCCGGAATGGCTGCGGTCATCATGGGTGAGACTCTGCTGTTCAATAAGCGAGGCCTAGGTGCAACTATCATCATGGTCGCCGCGGGCTCGATTCTCTTTCGCGGAATGGTTGCACTCGCCCTTCGCGTGGGACTCAATCCGATCGACCTCAAGCTCGCGACGGCTGCTTTTGTTCTCATCGCGCTCGCGTTGCCAAAGTTGAGACTCGGCCGAAAGTCAGCGAGCGTGGCGCGATGATTGAAATCGAACGGCTGGAAAAGACGTTCATTCAGCCCGGCGGTGAGAAGGTTCCGGCGCTCAAGTGCATTGACCTGATCATTCCAACGAGCGAATTCGTCACGGTGATCGGCACTAACGGATCGGGGAAATCGACGCTGCTCAATGCCGTTGCGGGCAGTTTCTTCGCCGACTCTGGCAGCATCTGCATCGACGGCATCGACGTAACTCGACTGCCCGAGTTCAAGCGTGCATCGCTGATTGGCCGCGTTTTTCAGGATCCGTTCAAGGGCACGTGTCCGTCGATGAGCGTTGCCGAGAACCTGCGCATGGCGGAGTTGCGTGGCGCGAGTCGTGGATTGAGAGTTGGCCTGAGCCGCTCGGCGCTGGAGCGCTATCACGCTTTGTTAAAAGGACTGGGAATGCGGCTCGAGGGCCGGCTGCAGGCATCGATGGGGACGCTCTCGGGTGGTCAGCGTCAGGCGGTGACACTTCTCATGGCGACGATGAAACGCCCGCAGTTGTTGCTGCTCGACGAGCACACTGCTGCGCTCGACCCGCGCGCGGCAGAGCAGGTGATTGAGATCACGAATCAGATAGTGCGCGAGAACAAGCTGACGACGTTGATGGTCACGCACAGCATGGACCAGGCACTCGAGCAGGGCGACCGGACGATCATGGTTCACCGCGGCGAGATTCTCGCCGACTTGTCCGGAAAGGATCGTGAAGGTCTCGATGCAAACGATCTGCTCCGCCGGTTTAGCGAGCTGCGTTACACGGTGGAGCTCGCGGTCGCCAAGAAGCCAATGGCTTCCTGATCAGCTTATCGTTTTGTCCACGATCGCCTGACCCTCCTCGAGTATCTGCTTCAGCGCCGCTTTGCCATTGAAGCTTTCGGCATACAGCCGGTAAATATTTTCGGTTCCCGACGGACGCGCGACGAACCATCCACTTTCCGTCATTACTTTCACGCCACCAATCGGCGCGTTGTTGCCGGGTGCCTTGGTTAGAACGGCGGTGACTTTTTCTCCCGCGAGGCTTGTGATGTTCACATCATCTGCACTCAAAGCAGATAGACGTTTCTTCTGCTCTGGCGTTACAACCGCTTCGACGCGATCGAACACTGGTTCGCCAAGCTCATCAGTGAGCTGCTTATAAACCTCGCCCGGATCTCGGCCATTCTGCGCCGTGATCTCGGCGCCCAGTAGCGCCGCTGCGATACCGTCTTTGTCTGTCGTCCACACTGATCCGTCGCGGCGCAGGAACGTGGCCCCCGCGCTTTCCTCGCCGCAGAATCCGATCGATCCGTCGCACAGACCCTCGACGAAATACTTGAAGCCAACCGGCACTTCCTGAAGAGGTCGGCCGAGCTTCGATGCAACTCGATCGATGATTGAGCTGCTGACGACGGTTTTCCCGACGCCCGCTTGCGCCGGCCAGTCACCGCGATTCTGGAACAGGTGATAGATGCAGACGGTAAGGTAGTGATTGGGTGGTAGCAGCCCTCCGCCCGAGGTGACGATGCCGTGCCGATCGTGATCGGTGTCGCATGCAAAAGCGACTCGAAATTTGTCCTTGAGCTCAATCAGTCGGCCCATCGCGTACTGCGACGATGGGTCCATTCGAATTTTGCCGTCCCAGTCCACGGTCATGAAGCGAAATGTCTGATCCACAACATCGCTCACGACTGTGAGATCGAGCTTATACCGTTCGGCGATCGGCCCCCAGTAATGAACGCCCGCTCCGCCCAGTGGATCGACGGCCAGATGAAGGCCTGCGTCGCGCACCGCATCCATGTCGAGCACGTTCGCAAGATCATCGACGTACCGATTCATGTAGTCGTGTCGATGAGTCGTGTCTGCTCGAAGTGCTTTCTCATACGGGATGCGCTTGACATCAGCGAGGCCGCCCTCCAACAACTTGTTCGCTGTGCTTTCTATCCACTTGGTGACGTGAGAGTCGGCAGGTCCGCCGCTTGGGGGATTGTACTTGAAACCTCCATCAGCCGGCGGATTGTGCGACGGTGTGATGACTATTCCATCGGCTAATCCTGTTTTGCGTCCGCGATTGTATGTGAGGATTGCATGCGATACCACAGGCGTGGGCGTGTATTCGTCATTAGCCGCGATCATCACGTTAACGCCATTCGCGGCGAGAACTTCGAGGGCACTCGCGCAAGCAGGCACTGACAAAGCATGCGTATCGATGCCGATGAAGAGTGGCCCGTCGATTCCGTTGGCCTTTCTGTAACGGCAGATCGCTTCGCTAATCGCGACGACGTGATGCTCGTTGAACGTTTTGTCGAAGGCCGAGCCGCGGTGGCCGGACGTTCCGAACGACACACGCTCGGTGTTGACGTGAGGATCGGGAATTTCTGAGTAGTACGCAGTGACGAGATTCGATACGTCCAGCAGCATCGAGAGCGGCGGAGCGTGTCCGGCGAGTGGGCTGATTTTCACAGTGTGTATCTTATATGAACGTGAGATCAAACATTAGCGCTGAAAGGCCGGGCTTGTCGCGAAATCCGGGAAAACACTGTGAGCCATAATCATGGCGGCAGTGGCCATTCGCACGCCCCCGCGAACTATTCGAAGGCGTTTGCGATCGGAATCGGCCTCAACCTCGCGTTTGTCCTGATCGAGGCGTTGTACGGAGTTCGAGCCGGATCACTCGCGTTGCTGGCGGACGCTGGCCACAATCTGAGTGATGTCTTCGGGCTCGTTCTCGCCTGGGTCGGAGCTATCCTGTCGAGACGCGCACCGACGCCTAACCGTACTTATGGGATGCGCCGCGCCTCCGTCCTCGCGGCGCTTGCCAACGCGATTCTGTTGCTGGTTGCGATCGCGGCAATCGCGTGGGAGGCAGTTGGCCGATTGAGCCATCCGGCGCCCGTCGCAAGCAAGGTCGTAATGCTCGTTGCAGGAATTGGTATCGTAGTCAACGCCGCCACAGCGTTGCTGTTCATGAGCGGACGAAAGGGAGATCTGAATGTTCGCGGTGCGTTCACGCACATGGCCGCCGACGCGATCGTTTCTGCCGGCGTGCTCGTCGCGGGCTTCGCGATGTCAGTCACAGGAATTCTGTGGCTCGATCCGGCAATGAGCCTTCTCATCGTACTCGTGATCGCCGTGGGAACGTGGGGACTTCTGCGCGATTCGGTAAATCTCGCTATGGATGCTGTCCCCGCGGGAATCAATTGCGCCGAGGTTGAGGCGCATCTGCGACAGGTGAATGGTGTGACGGAGGTGCATGATCTGCACATTTGGGGGATGAGCACTACGGAGGCGGCGTTAACGGTTCACCTGGTTCGTCCGGCTGTCGAAGATGACGACGCAGTGCTCACTCAGCTATACAAGGATCTGCACGACAAGTTCAACATCGAACATCCGACGGTGCAGATAGAACGGGGGCACGGACCGCACGGTTGCAAGCTCGCCGCCACGCATGTCGCCTAGTCGGCGACGTATGCCGGGTGATTCTCTATTTGGTAGTGCCTAAAGCCGCACGGATGTGATGATCAGCGGCCGTAAATCGCGGTGAGAGTGGTCTTCGAGACCTGATGAGCGTGAATGTTGAATCCAACGTAGGCCGCGCTTGCTCCCGCCGGCACGTCGAGCTTGTCGGTGTCGAGTGCATACAAAGTAAAGACGTAGTGGTGCGGTTTGTCGCCCTTTGGTGGGCAGGGACCCTGATATCCCGCCATACGAGCGTCACCGTTTCCAACCGTCGTTCCCGCGGGCAGCAGATTTTTCCCCGCCTCTCCAGCGCCAGTGGCGAATTGACTCGCGGTCACTGGAATATTGTATACAACCCAGTGCCACCACCCGCTGCCCGTCGGAGCATCAGGATCGTACATGGTCAGCGCATAGCTCTTCGTCTTGGCTGGCGCGCCCTGCCAGTGCAACTCGGGCGATATGTTCTTTCCAGTGCAGTCCATGCCGTTGAAGACGTAGGCATTCGCGATTCTCGCACCCGATCTGAGATCAGTGCTCGCCAGCCGAAGGTTCGTCTGAGCGTTCGATGCTGAAACCGCGAACAATGAAACGGTCAATGCTGCTATCTGGAATCTGCACATGGCTCGTTGGGTGGAGGTCTCAGGAAAATATTCAACCGACCGCGAGGACTCCAGCCAGGAGCGGTCCGACGGCCTCGAGGTCGTCGAGTACGCCGGGAGTCATTTTAAGAGGCTCGTAGTCGAAATGACAGATCGTCCCAAGCAGTTCGCCGGCG
Organism: Gemmatimonadales bacterium; assembly: GCA_040002555.1. Lineage (GTDB taxonomy): Bacteria > Gemmatimonadota > Gemmatimonadetes > Gemmatimonadales > Gemmatimonadaceae > UBA4720. Next base: position 11,366 of record JBDUEH010000030.1, read on the forward strand.
TCATTGCGGATTGGTCCGCCACAGTAGGAGCGAATCACCAACTGCTTTGGGTGCCCCACGGCGCGTGGATCGATCAGGGAGTCGCGCATTTGAACTACTGACAGCGTCTCCTGGATCCAGAGACAATACGTCTGGGAAACTGGCGAGACGGATCCATCAGACCCAGATCCGGATTTGCGATCGAACATGTGCACGTTGGCGATCGACATTCCGTCGATTCGATAGACTCCGGTGAACCGATACGGTGTCTGGGAATTGAGGAATGACAGCGCATCATCTACCCGCGACTCGCGAAGCAACGCAGAAC
>JBDUEH010000031.1:0-11240 GCA_040002555.1 Gemmatimonadales bacterium
GGATCGGCGACACGCTCTCCAACGATGGCGACCTCGAGTTCCAGGGAATTCCGCGGTTTCCGCCCGAGCATTTCGCTCGCGTCATCGTGAAGGACCCCATGCGCCGAAAACAACTCGACACCGGACTTCGCCAACTCACCGAAGAAGGCGCTGCGCAGGTGTTCTTCACCTCGGGAACGGATACCACCAGCCCTACACCGATCGTCGGCGCCGTTGGACTCCTTCAGTTTGACGTCATGCTTTTCCGGCTCGAAACCGAGTACGGGGTTCCTTGCAAATTCGAGCCATTCTCCGGACGTTATCCGCGGTGGGTTAGCGGACCAACTGAAGACGTCGAGCGTGTCGCGAGAGGGCAGGGCACGACGCTCCTGTTCGACGCGAAAGGCAATCCGCTTCTTCTGTTCCAGGATGCATGGGCTCTGCGATATGCGCAGGACAAGGAGAAGACGATCACGTTCATGGAGACTGCGCCCTAGCAACATTTCGACCTTCGAGAGGAACCAACGCCTGTCAGTTCTCGATTCGCTCGCATCGTGCGCCGGGGCTGGAGAACGAAAATGACCGTACTTCGACACTCTCCGAATGGAGATGTTCAACGTCTCGCCGGTCGGGCACGAAGAGCTTGCCGTCCGCAAAGTTATAGGAGCAGCGGAAACGAGACGGCCGCTGACCCAGGAATCCATCAAAGGTGTCGCTGGAAGTGGTCCGCGAAGATAGAATGTAGGCGACCCTCGCGCCCACCTGTAACCTCGGCCTTAATCGGACGTAGGAACTACCATGCAAGTCACTACAGTCGCACCGACCCCGCCAGAGCCGCCGGTCAGCCCCACCGCCATCAACATCGTTGGTGCGGACGGTGTGCAGCACAGGTTGGTTGTCCCATTGGGGAGGCGCGAAGTCTCCGCCCTCCGTTCGCAACGAAATGAGCTTTCCAATCAGCTCACTTCAGCGGCAGACCGGCGACATTCACTTTCGGAAGAGCTGAAGACCGCTCCCGCAGGACCGAGCCGCACCGGTCTTGAGCAACGCATCGAAGTTCTCGACAAGCGCATGGTACAGCTCGAATCGGATATCGCGACGACCGGCCAGCAGCTCTCCGCCGCGCCGCTCAGCGCGATCACCGGCGCCGATGACTTCGGCAACACGCGCGACATCCCGCGAAACGTCATGCAGATCTCCGGAATGTTCATCGCCTTCGTGCTGTTTCCAATCGTGCTCACCCTTTCGCGGCTTATCTGGAAGAAGTCAACCAACTCGAACGCTCCACAGCAGCAACAGCTATCTGGAGAAACAGACAAAAGGCTGGAACGGCTCGAGCACGGTGTTGATGCGATCGCAATCGAGATGGAACGTGTGTCCGAGGGACAGCGATTCGTTACTCGTCTGCTTTCGGAAGGTCAACCGGGGAGAGTCCCCATGGCCGTGTCAGAGGGAGTCCAGGAATCGATCGATAGATCCTGACAGCACGTCACGGAACGAACGCTCGTCGCTGAAACGACCAGCACGCCAGAGAAGTATTTGTCCGTGAGTGAGCGCCCAGAGATCGTGCGCCAGATACAGCGAGTCCGAGTGATCGCCGTCCACGGGCTCGCCCATGCACTCGCCGACTGCCTTCCACAGCCGATTGAATACGGCCGAGCGATGAGTGCCGAAATCATCAGGGAATTTCCTGGCTGACGGGCGTGGCTCGACGAACATCAGGCCAAACAGATTCGGCTGGTCAGCGGCGAATTGTCGGTATGCGTCGAGAATCACGTGAACCACATCGAGCGGTTTACCTCCCCACACGGCCCGGAGCCGGGTCTCGAACATGCCGAAGCCCCGATCGGCTATTGAGTCGAGGAGTTTCTGTTTGCTGGCGAAGTGGTAGTAGAGGGCAGCAGCCGTTACCCCTGCGGCATTACCAACGTTGCGCATGGAGATGTCGCCGGTCCGGCAGAATTCATTAAATGCGGCGTCGAGGGCGTTCTCGCGTGCTGGCTTAACACTGTTAACCATTCTGACTAAACAGTGTTAAATAAGTCGCCCCCTGTCAACGCTTTTTGATCTCCACGTGTTCTAACGCGACGTGCCCAGGTCGAAGATGTAGACCCAGCGGCCGTCAGCATTCTGGCGCCAGATGCTCATGTACTTGTTCATCTGCGACGGACCAGCCTTTTCGTCACGCGGACCGCTGGAAGAATGACCTACGGTATAAGCAAGACCGCCCGAGCCGGCACCGAACGAACGCATCGGCTCCCACTTGATGATCTGGTCGGCCGGGAACCCGTCGAACGCGGCGGCGATTTCCTGAAGCCCGTGAGGGAATATTGCTCCGCCGAGCATCACACCATCGGTCGCGGCATAGTGAACGAAGGCGGAACCGGGGCCGTCAGGCAATGATCCCTGTTTCGCAAATGCAGCATCGGCATCCTGCGCTGCGCGCAGCTGATTCCTTCCAATCGAAACGGTCGCAGAGTGAGGAGCGAAGGACATCGTGGAGCTGTCAGCGAGAATCGGCGTACGGCCCGGACTGTCGTTCCGCTGATGCCCGACGATGTGCCACTTCCCGTTCGATCCCCTCTGCCAGCAGGTGAGATACGTGCCATTCTTCTCGGCTTTGATCGAGTCGAGTGCATTCGCGAACCGTGAGAAGCCGATCGTGCATCCGAATTTCCCGTCAGTGCTTGCAACTGCGTGGACTGGCCTCCACGAATACGACGACGGCGATCCATATCGGGCGATGAACGCCTTCTGCGATGCCCGTGCCCGGAGAATCGGCTGGCCGGGAAACAATACGGCCGCAGATGGATCGAGTGCAGCGACGAATGCCACAGCCCCGTCGTTCGCGGCGCGATCGGCAAGCGCCTGGTCGGCAGCCATTAGCGACGCCTTCACCGCAACGCTGTCCACCGGCTTTGGCGCGCTCGCCGAATGCAGGGTGGATACAAGGGCAACAAGCGGAAGCAGCATCAGGAGCTCCGATGGGGGTCAAACGACCATGTAGAATGAAACCGCGGAAGCCCGCGCCCCTGTAAGATCCACGTTATCTATTGCCGGTTCAATCACGGGAATGTTAGAAACGGGTAAAGTTCACGTTAGACGGCGCTGGATCTGTGATTTGACACTTGCGTTCAAACCGCGCGCCGGTGAAGCCTCACGCACTGGAAACAATTTCAGAAGCTCACATCGCGATAACTCAGGCGTCACCAATACGGGTATTGAACATCCTGAGCGTCTTAACCGTATACACGAAAGCAGGCGCGGCCGTCCATTTTTGACATGTCTGGCGTGTGCCTGAACCCCCACGAAACCGAACCAACCACATGATTCTCTATCTCCAGGGCATCGAACAATTCCTGGCACCATGGCAGCAAGCGTACAGCGATTCGACGGCTATATCGACAAGCGTCACGGCCGTTCACCTGCTGGCAATGCTCTTTGGCGGCGGGCTCGCGATTGCAGCCGATAGAACAACGCTGAAGCTCCACTCCGACAATGCCGATCAGCGCCGCCAGCATCTCGTGGATCTGAACGCGGTCCATCGGCCTGTGCTCACCGCGCTCGGTTTTCAGTTTTTCAGCGGAATTGCGATGCTAGCCTCCGACATCAAGACATTCGTTGCCTCGCCGGTCTTGTGGATCAAGTTCGGCCTGGTGGCTCTTCTCCTGATAAACGGTGTATTACTCGTACGTACCGAAACAGCGCTGCGACGGTCTCAGGGTGGGGCCGAACCCGCGGGTCTTTGGAGCCGCTTGAATTTCAATGCTGTCTGCAGTCTGGCGCTCTGGTCGGCGACACTCGTAGCGGGAATCACGCTCGTGAATACGGCCTGACAATAATCACCTGAAACAGTGATCGACTGATGAATGAGAACCACGAGCTGAATCACGACGATTGCGAAAGCTGCCCGCTGGTCTCGAACCGGAGAGATTTTCTCCGCGACGCCGCAGTCGGAGTCGCTGGCGTGTTTGCAACGCTGGGCCTCACGCGCTCGGCTGCCGCACTGCCCGTCAGCATGATCAATGCTCTAGCACGGGGAAAGGCTGGTATCACGTACGCAATTCCTGCCGCCGACGGTGTGAACATCGATCGCGACAACGAGGTGATTCTCGCCCGCTATCAGAACGCAGTTTACGCGTTCAACCTGTCATGTCCTCACCAGAGAACGGCGCTCAGGTGGAACGACGTCGACAAACAGTTTCAGTGCCCGAAGCACCACTCGAAGTACACGCCAAAGGGCGACTTCATCTCGGGGCGTGCGACTCGCGGCATGGATCGGCTTGCAATAACGCGTCAGGGCGTGAACGTAGTTGTCGATATCGACGAGATGTACAAAGAGGACGAAGACACTCCCCAATGGACCGCAGCTTTCGTGAAGGTCGCCTAACTACCCGACCTTCACCGGGGCGATGTCGTTGATCGTCTCGAGATCGAGATCGCTCAGGTGCCACGTACCCGCAGTCGCGTTCATCTGAATCTGTTCGGCTGAAGTCGCGCCAGCGATTACCGATGCGATCATCGGTCGCGACAGAAGCCAGGAAAACGCGAGATCGAGAATTGTTCGATCGCAGCCGGCGGCGAACTCGATCAGCTTTTCCACCGTGTCGAGATTTTCCGGCGTGAACAGCTCTTCATGCCAGCCCGATCCTATCCGGCTTCCCTCTGGTGCGGGCTGACCCTGTCTGTACTTGCCGGAGAGCAAGCCGTTCGCGAGCGGAAAGTAGGGCAGAAAAGCAATTCCGGTCGTGCTGCATTCCGGCAGTACATCCAGTTCGGGTTGGCGATGGAAAATGCTGTACTCGTTCTGGACGCTCACGAACCGCGCGGCTTTGGAAGCGGCACACGCATCCGCCTCGCGGAGCTGGTCAACTGTAAAATTCGAGCAGCCGATCTCGCGGACTTTCCCTTCCTCAACGAGATGATGCAGAGCACCCATTGTATCCGCGATCGGGACATCCTTGTCTGGCTCGTGAAGCTGGTAGAGATCGATATAGTCGGTCCCGAGCCGCTTGAGGCTGTCTTCCGCGGCTTGAACGATGTAGTCGGGATGGGCACCGCGTCGTTTTTCGTCAACGGCCATTCCGAACTTCGTGGCAACGATGACATCGTGACGGCGCCGGCCCAGTGCCTTGCCGAGGAATTCCTCGCTATGGGTTGATCCGTATATGTCGGCCGTGTCGAAGAAATTGATTCCCTCGGCCAGGGCCGCATCCACTACTTTGGTGGTGTCTTTTGCGTCGAGGCGGCGGCCAAAGTTGTTACATCCAAGGCCGATCACTGAGACGTCGAGCGACCCAATTCGTCTAGTAAGCATTACGAGCAACCTCCGCTATAATCGGGCCGTAGAAATACTGTGAGACCACCCCTGCTGACGAGTGCGCGCACCGTGTCAATCTGGCTGATAATTGCAGCCATTGGCGCCGCATGCTCTCACGTTCCGGCATCGACGCCCGTTGCCCCGACGGAGCCCATCGCATCGGAAGTCGCGCTCCTGACCTTCGATACGGTATGGTCCGTTGTTCGAAACACGTACGTGGATAGGGGCTTTGTTGCGTCGAAGTGGTCTTCAGTTCGCGACTCGCTCAGGCCGCGCGCGGCCCTCGTCACAGATCGGAAGGGCCTCACCGATCTTCTCGCGACGACGCTGAAGCACATTCCCGATTCGCACTTCTATATAATCCCCGAGGGTGCGGCCGAAACTACCGAAGCACCCGATCAGTCAGAAGCCGGTGGCTCGACGGGGATCTCGGTGCGGGCAATCGGTGATGACGCCGTCGTCTGGACCGTCGACGCGGGCAGTCCAGCGGCGATCGCCGGCATCATGGCCGGCGCGACGGTGTCAAGGATTTCCGATCGTGATTTGTCCATGGCGCTCCGCCAGGTTCGAGCTCTACCCGAGGCGGCCCGCCCGCGTGCGCTCTCCGAGTTGCTTTACAGCTTCAACCGTGCGTTGAGCCCCGCGACAGGGAAAACGGTCAATCTTCAGATCGTCAAAGGCGGCAGGAATGTTGGCTATGCCGTAGTCGCGGTGCCGGCTACCGGCACTGTCTCGCAATTCGGAAACCTTCCCCCGATCGCGGGCAGGGTTGTCGTCCGACGACTATCGGCCAACGCAAGCGATCCGGGTGCATCATGCGTCGGTGTGATTGCCTTCAACGTCTGGCTTCCGGCGCTCGTGCCTGAGTTGGAGAAGGCGATGGATGCCATCCACGATTGCGCAGGCGTGGTTGTTGACCTTCGTGGAAATCCCGGCGGTGTCGGCACGATGGTAATGGGATTTGGCGGGTATTTCGTCGATTCCGCCATTTCGCTTGGAACAATGCGGTCGCGTGACCTCTCGCTTCGGTTCACGATGAACCCGCGCCGCGTGAAGAGCAACGGGTCACTGACTGACCCGTTCGAAGGTCCGCTGGCAATTATTGTCGACCCGATGACTGCCAGCACCTCCGAGATTTTCGCCGCCGGAATGCAGCGGATTGGACGTGCCCGTGTGTTTGGAGAGCGAAGCGCCGGCGAAGCACTTCCGGCCGTGATGGACCGTTTGCCGTCGGGAGATGTATTCGTTCACGCGGTCGCTGACTTCACCGACCCGACTGGCAACAGAATAGAAGGAGCGGGCGTGGTGCCCGATGAGATGACCCCTCTGTCCGGAAAGGCTCTGGCAGAGGGAAGAGATACGGCGCTCGAGGCGGCGATACGCTGGATCAGGAGCAAACCCGCCTTGCAGCACTCGCCGGCATAAGCGCCCGGCAGCTTTCACCCCCACTTCAACTGACCCCGAGAGAACAATGATCCGAACCACACTCATTCGCGCTTCAGCAGTGCTGCTGCCGTTGGTTGCCGCAGCCCAGGTTGCAAGCGCACAGCTTCCCGCTGCCCCGACACTCGTCGCGAAATACGTTGCCGCGATCAACGGAATGGCGATGATGAACGCCAAGTCCATCACTACCAAGGGCGGAATGTCGATGCCGTCTGCGGGAATCAATGGCACGGTCGAGATGACCCAGACAGGCGCCAACCAGATGGCGATGGTTACCAACATTCCGGGCATGGGCGAAGTTCAGGCAGGATACGATGGCACCATCGCCTGGGCCGCTGACCCTATGCAGGGCGCTCGACTGTTGAGCGGGAAGGAAATGGACCAGATGAAGGATGAGTCCGATCGCCGCACGCTGGTTCGTGATCCGCAGCTCTTCTCGGCGATAACGACGGTTGCCGACACGACGATGAACGGCGAGCGCTGCTACGAAGTGAAGCTCAGCTGGAAGTCAGGCCGCGAGACGTTCGACTGCTTCAGCGCAACGAGCGGACTCTTGATCGCATCGCGCACTGTTCAGGTGACATCGATGGGATCGGTTCCGGTCGTGTCGTATTACACAGATTACAAGAAGTTTGGCGACATCACTGTTGCGACGAAGACCACGATGGAGATGATGGGACAGCAGCAGATCCTCACCATTTCGTCGGTGGAGCTTGGTGCTGCAGCGAAGGTCATCGTTCCGCCGCCAGCAGTGCAGGCGTTGGCCAAGCCTAAGCAGTAACGATTTAGACCCAGAGAGTCCGGAGTCTTCAGTTGGTAGTGTTGAGTGTTGAGTTTTGAGTTGCTGCCTGCAACTCCAGACTCAAAACTCAAAAACTGTTTACTGAGGACTCCGGACTCTCTGGGTTTCGCAGTTGGATGACACAATCCTCAGCGATCGCATAAACCGAATCAGTTTCGACGGTGTCGATCATCGCCAACCCGGTGAATTCGCCAAAGGCCGGAAGGATCGCCACTTCAGCTCCAAAGACAAAGCAAGGCAGTCGCTCTCCAACTACACGCACTCCCGGATGAACGTGGCCGGCTAGTACGTATCCGTCCGCATGCGCCCGCGGATGGTGATCGAGCACGAAAGGCGACAACATGTGCGGCGCATCCGTGCAACTAATTCCCAACTCGTCAGGCGGATCGCCGGCGCGTCGATCGTGATTCCCTCGGACCAGCAGCATCTCGACTTTTGGATTGCTTCGCCGCCAGCGGCCAACCGCCGCGAACATCTCATGTGATCTGCCTGCTTTTGCATGAAGCAGGTCGCCGAGAAAAATCAGTCGTGACGCCATCGTTCTTTGGACGAGCCCGTCAAGGCGTGCAATTCCCTCGTCAGTAGTACCCGACGGAACTGGAATTCCATGTGCACGGAAAGTTGCGGCTTTGCCAAAGTGTGGATCGGCGATGAACAACGTTGCCTGACACGACCAGAACATCGCACGCTCAGGAAGGAGCGTGAGAGTCTCGCCGATAATGGAAATTGTCAGGTCGCCGTCACTCATCCTGCGGCTCGTTCCAACGCGTCCTGCATTCGGCGGATTCGGTCTGCAAGTTTTTCCGATGACAATCGCTCTCGCGTCCGATCGGCGAGCATCGGAAACGCGAGCGGCGGCGTTCTCTTTGGATTCGTTACGACGAGCGCCGCTTCCGAGATTCTCTGAAGCGTGAGCCCAAGACGCGTTCGTTCCAACTGACGCTCGAGAACTTCCCGGTGAGCCTGTCCAAGTAACATGTTGGACGAGTCGTAACGCTGAAAAACGTCGAAGAACAATCCACTCGACGCCTGAAGCTGACGGGCACTTTTTCCTGACCGCGGAAATCCGGGAAACACCAGTCCCGCGACGCGCGCGATTTCACGAAATTGTCGTCGCGCCATTTCGGTTGCATTTAGCGACGCCGATATGTCATCGACAAGATTCGACGGGTCGAGAAGTCCCGCTGCAATCGCTTCGTCGAGCGGCGCTTCGTCGGGCGACAACAATTCAAATCCATAATCGTTCGACGACATCGAAAAGGTGATCGGTTTAATGCGCGAGATCCGGTACGCAAATAACGCGGCGAGCCCTTCGTGCACGAGCCGCCCCTCGAACGGAAAGAAGAAGAGGTGATGACCTTCGCGCGTCTTCACTCTCTCTATCAGGAATTCCGATGGCCCCGGTATGTGCGACCACTTTCTCTGCACCTCCAGAATCGGCCGCAACGCCTGCATCTCCGCGTCGCGATACACACCGCGCTCGGCCTCGCCCAGCCGGTTTCTCAGCGCGGCGGCAAGCTCGCCCGATAGAGGCAGCCTGCTTCCCATCCATCGCGGGATCGCTCCCTTCGTATTCGGAGCGCGACGAACCCACGCAACCATGTCTCGAACCCGTACGAACTCGAGCGGCGTTCCAGCAAAGACAAATCGATCGCCCTGCGTCAGGCGCGAGATGAACGATTCTTCTACCGAGCCGAGTCGCGGCCCTCGCAGATACTGAACGACAACGTGCGCGTCGCTGACAATAGTTCCAATCGACATTCGATGTCGATGAGCGATCGCGCGATCCTGGACTTTCCACCTGCCAGATTCCGTCACTTCGACTTTCGAATACTCCGGATATCCCTTGAGAGCATCACCGCCGTTGCTGATGAACTGAAGGGTCCACTCCCACTCATCATCGGGCAGATCGGCGTAGCCATCAGTATCGCGGACTTCGTCTAATAATTCTGAAGGAACAAATCCTTCGCCGACAGCGATCGTCACGATATGCTGCGCGAGGACGTCGAGGGGACGGGTGACAGGAATGCGCGACTCGATAGATCCCGACGCCATGCCGTCACGCGCCGCGGCTACCTCGATCAATTCCAATGTGTGCGTCGGAACACAAGTAACCCTGCTCGGCGCACCAGGCCGGTGACCGCTCCGGCCAGCGCGTTGGGTCAGCCGAGCAATTCCCTTAGGACTTCCGATCTGAAGCACACGATCGACGGGAGAAAAATCGACGCCGAGATCGAGACTCGAGGTCGCGACAACACAACGCAGCTTCGCTGTGCGAAGACCTTCTTCAACCCACTCACGCTGTTTTCTGTCGAGCGAACCATGATGCAATGCGATCGTGCCCGCCCAGTCAGGTCGATGCGCGAGAATCGCCTGATACCAGATCTCTGTCTGCGACCTCGTGTTCGTGAATACGATCGACGTCTCGCCCTCTCCGATTGCCTCTACCACCTGAGGAACCATTTCCGTGCCGAGATGCCCGGCCCACGGAAAACGCTCGATCACCGGAGGAATGAGCGAATCGATCACGATCTTCTTTGGCTCGACCCCCTGCACAATCCTCGAACGCTTTGCACTCCTGCCAAGAAGTGCACGTCGAGCGTCCTCGAGATTGCCGATCGTTGCCGACAATCCCCACGTGCGAAGGTTTGGACAAATTGCTCTGAGCCGAGCGAGGCAGAGCTGTGCTTGAACTCCGCGCTTGGTGCCCATGAGTTCATGCCATTCATCAGCCACTACAAGACGCAGGTCGTTGAACTGGTCAGACGCGTCAGCGCGCGACAACAGGAGCGAAAGACTCTCCGGCGTAGTCACCAACGCCGTCGGCAGTTTTCGGCTCTGTCTCGATCGCTCGGCCGGCGACGTATCGCCCGTTCGTGTCTCGACGCTCCATGGAAGACCGAGATCCGAGACGGGCTGCAGAAGTGCACCGGCAGTGTCGCCGGCAAGCGCTCGCAATGGCGTTATCCACAACACTCGCAAGGGCAACGATGCTTTGCGGGCTGCTCTCGCTGTCCGCGCTGTCGCTTCGGTCGCGACAGACTCGGTCGACCGCTCGGCGATATACTCGAGCAATGGCGCCCACCACGCAGCGTACGTCTTTCCAGTTCCTGTCGCGGCGTGGATCAGGCCGCTCTCACCGGCGGCATAAGCATCCCAGACTTCACGCTGAAACGAAAACGCCGACCATCCGCGCGACTCGAACCAGCGTTCAGCCGGATTACGAATCGCCGTCAACGCTTTCAATCTCTCCTTCGGTTGACTTGAGCAGCGCGCGCAGCGCGTCCATCGTGTCGGCTTCCTTCGCCGGCTTGTCCTTCCTCCATCGCAGCATTCTGGGAAACCGCACCGCGATTCCCGATTTATGCCGGGGAGAAGCCTGAATGCCTTCGAAGCCCAGCTCGAAAACCTGCTCCGGCTTCACCGAGCGAACCGGGCCGAACTTCTCGACCGTGTTCTTGCGGATCCAGTTGTCCATCTCGCGAATCTCTGCATCAGTGAGACCGGAGTATGCTTTAGCAAAGGGAACGAGCGCCTCGCCTTCCCAGACGGCGAACGTATAGTCGGTGTGCAGAAGGGCACGACGTCCGTGGCCCGGCTGCGCGTAAACCATCACCGCATCGATCGAGTACGGCTCGAGCTTCCATTTCCACCAGCCGCCTTTGCGCCGGCCTACTCCATACGGCGCATCAGCCT
>JBDUEH010000032.1:0-11059 GCA_040002555.1 Gemmatimonadales bacterium
CGTCCATCGATGCCACCTGCGACGTTTATCGCGCGGGACAACTCTCCGCTGAGCAGTGCGTCACGCACAGCAGCACACACATCGACCGCTACGTTGTGCTGCCCCTCGGCCGTCGACGCACCGAGATGCGGCGTGAGAACGACGTTTGGCAGAGATCGCAATGGACTCGCCGCGTCGAGCGGCTCCTGCGTGTAAACGTCGAGAATGGCACCACCGAGCGCACCGTCGGAAAGTGCGGCCTCGAGCGCGCTCTCTTCGACGATACCACCGCGAGCCATGTTCACCACGATTGACCCGGGTTTGAGCAGATCGAGTTCACCTGCCCCAATCATTCCGGTTGTCTCGGGATTGAGCGGAGTGTGAACGGTAATGATGTCACAACTCTGCAGAAGGTCGTCCAGGGATTTCGCACGAGTGACGCGTAACAAGTCGAAGCGCTCGTCTGTGACGTACGGATCGTACGCACTGAGGTTCATCCCGAAAGCGCGCGCTCTCAGCGCGACTTCGCCGCCAATTCGTCCGAGACCAACGATCCCCAATGAACGGCCGCGAAGCTCGGTGCCGAGCAGCTGGCTTCGATCCCATTTGCCTTCGCGCATCGAAGTGGCTGCGCGTGGCAGATGACGGACCAGCCCGATGAGCGTCCCGAAGAAAAGCTCGGCGACTGCAACTGTATTTCCGCCTGGCGCGTTGATGATGGCGATGCCGAGCTGCGTTGCTGTGGGAATATCGATGTTGTCGGTTCCGACTCCCGCGCGTCCAATTACTCTGAGGCGCGTCGCGCGCTGAAGGACGTCGGCCGGAAGCCGGGTAGCGCTGCGTCCTACAAAAGCATCGTAGTCCCCGATCTTTTCGAGGAGATCGGCCGGCTTGGGAGTCGGTATTTCATCGACGATGAATGATTGCTCGGCACGAAGGAGATCGACGCCGTCGGGATCGATCTCATCGGTGACGAGGACACGAAAAGTTGGCATCGCTCAATATACAGGAACAGGGATTTCGGATTGCGGGCGTATGAGGATGCAGCACTAAACCGCAACATGATTGCCAGCTCAGCTGTCGGCATCGGCGGACTTGTCAGAGTCTCTCAAAGCGCGGCGAAGGACTTTGCCAACCTGCGTCTTCGGCAGCTCCGCAACGAACTCGTATTTCGCGGGCACCTTGTAAGCGGCCAGGCGTTCGCGGCACCAGCTTTTGATGCCGGCCTCGGTTGCGGTGGCGCCAGGGTTCAAGACGATCCACGCCTTCGCTTTCTCGCCACGCATCTTGTCCGGAAGGCCGGCCACTCCGACTTCATGGACGGCCGGATGTTGTGAGATCACTTCCTCGATCTCGCGCGGCCATACCTGATATCCGCTCGTCTTGATCATGTCTTTCTTCCGATCGACGATAAAGAGGTACCCGTCGCTGTCGACGTAGCCAAGGTCGCCGGTGAGCAGCATGCGATCGCCGGAGGATGAAACGCGGAGCATCTCCTTCGTTTCTTCGGGCCTGTCCCAGTAGCCTTGCATGATCTGGGGCGCGCGAATCACGATCTCGCCCATTTCGCCCCGTGCCATTTCGACGTTCGAATCGTCGGCGTCAACGATTGTAAGATCGACATCGGGCAGGGGCATTCCGACTGAACCTGTTTTTTTCTCGCCGCGAACCGGGTTTGCCACGACGGCCATCTGGGCTTCCGTGAGCGAGTAGCCCTCGACGATCACTCCGCCCGTCAATTCCTCGAATCGAGTTTTTGTGTCGGACATCAGCGCGGCGGCGCCGGAGAAACAGAGCTTGACGCTGCGCCAACTCACTTTTCCTTCGCGCGTCATCGAGTGATTCAGCAAGCCGTTGAGGAGAGTTGGTACCGCGCAGATGAAGGCTGGCTTGACGTCGTTAATCTCGAGAAGGACATCGCGCAGCTCTCGAGCGTTCGGAGTAAGTGAGATCGGGTTGTGATTGATGAGCGAAAGACCCTGTACTCCGGTGTTCGCATAAGTGTGAAAGAGAGGAAGGGGCAGCATGATGGTGTCCACCCACTCCTCCATCGCCGGCTTGAGCCATTCGCGAAGCTGAAGTCCGGCAATCACCATCGCCTCATGAACCCCGACCACGCCCTTGGGAATGCCAGTAGTTCCGCCACTCATGAGAATGACCGCCGGATCCTTCGGTGAGATCGCCATGCGCGGAGCCGGGCTCATTGAATTCTTGTCGATCAGCCAACCGAGTTCCGAATCGCCTTTTGCAAGCGTGATCCGCTCGCCGTCCTTCTTCTCCTTCAGGAGCGTGTAGGCGATTCTCTTGAAGAAGGGAAGGGAATCCTTGATGCCGCTCGAGATGACTCTCTTCAATGCCGTTCGCGGCTGGATCTCCTTCAAGTTTTCATAAAACCGATTGAGGACCACCGCCGTTTCGGCGCCCGTCGCATTCAACGCCAATTCGAGTTCGCGATCAGTGTAGGTCGGATTTATGGGGCACGCGATTGCTCCCGCCTTCCAGGTCGCGAATTCGGCGATGATGAACTGCGGGCAGTTCGGGAGCAGGATGGCTACGCGATCGCCACGACGGACGCCGAGCGAAACGAGTCCTGCAGCGAGACGGCTGCTCGACTTCTCGAGCTCGGCATAAGTCGTTGTCGCTCCCTTGAAGAACAACGCCGGACGCGTCGGCCACTTCTCGGCGTTTTCGCTGAGATAATTGAGGAGTGTCCGCTGTGGATAGGGCTGCAAGGACTTTGCTACACCCGGGTCATAATTTCGCCGGTCGAGCATTTCTGTCATTCGTGAGAATGTACAGTTGATTCACGTTACCGCGAATGCGGGACGGTCTTTACTTTCTGCGGGGTTTCGCGTCGAGCGCAGCCGAAATTTTCTTCGGCGCCGCGAGCAAGTAGGCATCACGCAGCAGGTCGGCAACGATCGCCCAAGGTGGTCGCTTGTCGAGATAGACTCCCACCCAGCCCGAAGGTCCCACATATGGCGGCTTGAAGTATCTGTCCGGATTTTCGTGGACCAACAAATCCTGATTGACGTGGGTGGACTTGATCCACACCCCCGCTCGGCCGCCTCCGTGATGGTTTGAGCTGTCGGCGTACATCGCGAACAACTTGTTCTTTACGCGGAAGGTGGGCTCACCCCATGCCTTGACTTCATGCGCCTCGGGCAGAGCGAGACAAATCTTGCGGAGCTGGACGATTGGCGAGTCGGGCACCCTTCGACTTTAAAGTGATAAGGTTACAATCTCCAGTCCCGTAGTTGTCCTCACTCTCCAAGAAACTGCAGGAACGCAGGACACCAAGCTCATCGTCGCACAAAGGGTAGTTGAGCCTCCCCACCGGCGTTAGCTTTTCGCCCCTATGACCATGAGGGAGAAACTCGAGCTACTCGAGCGCCGCCGAGCGGAGTCGGAGCAGGGCGGGGGCGAGAAGCGCGTCAAGGCGCAGCACGCTAAAGGGAAACTCTCAGCGCGCGAGCGGCTCGATCTTCTTCTCGATGAGGGATCGTTTACCGAACTCGACCGCTTCGTAGTTCACAGGTCGCACGACTTCGGTCTCGAAGACGAACGCTACTATGGCGATGGCGTCATCACGGGACACGGTCGCATAGAAGGCCGCCTCGTGTACGTGTTCTCCCAGGACTTCACCGTGTTTGGCGGATCGCTCTCAGAATCCTTTGCCGAAAAGATCTGCAAGATCATGGATCTGGCAATCCGGAACGGAGCACCCGTCATTGGTCTCAACGACTCTGGCGGCGCGAGAATCCAGGAAGGCGTCGTCTCGCTCGGCGGATACGCAGAAATCTTTCTTCGAAACACGCTCGCCTCCGGCGTCGTCCCGCAGATATCCGCGATTCTCGGCCCGTGCGCCGGCGGGGCAGTGTACTCGCCGGCAATCACAGACTTCACCTATATGGTACGGGGCAGCTCGTACATGTTCGTGACTGGCCCAAACGTCGTCAAAACCGTCACTCACGAAGACGTGACGATGGAGAAGCTCGGCGGCGCGACGACGCATTCCGAAGTTTCCGGCGTGGCCCATTTTGCGCACGACTCGGAGCCGGCGTGCATTCAGGCAATCCGGGAGCTCTTTCGTTACGTCCCGTCGAACAACGTGGACGATCCACCGCGCGGGGCGTCGACCGACCCCCGAGACCGGCGGGACGAGGCATTGCTCGACGTGGTGCCCGACAATCCCAACAAACCTTATGACATGCACGAGGTCATTCGTCGGGTGATCGACGATGGGACCTTCTATGAAGTACAGCCCGATTACGCCAACAACATCATTTGCGGATTCGCGCACATCGGTGGCACGAGCGTTGGAATCGTGGCGAACCAGCCGGCGGTTCTGGCGGGGGTGCTCGACATTAACGCATCGACCAAGGCCGCGCGGTTCATCAGGTTCTGCGATGCATTCAATATCCCGGTCGTCACTTTCGAGGACGTTCCGGGCTTCCTACCCGGTGTCGCCCAGGAGCACGGCGGGATCATCAAGCACGGAGCGAAGCTGCTCTACGCTTACTGTGAAGCTACCGTTCCCAAGCTGACGGTCATTACCCGCAAGGCATACGGCGGGGCCTACGACGTCATGAGCTCAAAGCACATCCGGGGCGACTTCAACGTCGCCTGGCCGTCGGCCGAGATTGCCGTGATGGGCCCGAAGGGAGCTGTCGAAATTCTCTTCCGAAAGGACATCGCCGAAAGCGATGATCCGGCAAAAGCGACGGATGAGAAGATCGACGAGTACCGGTCCAAGTTCGCTCATCCGTACATCGCGGCCGGTCGCGGATATCTTGACGACATCATCGATCCGCGTGACACGAGGCCTAGATTGATCGATGCGCTGGACACTCTTAAAGGAAAGCGCGATCGAAACCCACCCAAGAAGCACGGCAACATTCCGCTCTAATGGAAGCAATGATCGACTGTAGGTGACTATCTATAAGTTATTGAAATTATTTGGTTTATAACGTGCGCTTAAAGTATAATCTTGAACAAAACTGCAGCTTGAGACCGAGCTGTCCTCGGTACGCCCTTCTCTAGATTCTCTCTGTGATCTCTAAAGTCCTCATCGCCAACCGCGGAGAAATCGCGCTCAGGATCATTCGAGCATGCCGTGAGCTCGGGATTCGAAGCGTCGCCGTTTACAGCGATGCTGACGCCAAGGCTCCACATGTCCGGGAGGCAGATGAGGCCGTCAATATCGGGCCCCCGCCGTCGAGCCAGAGCTATCTGCTGGGCGACGTCATCATTGCAGCTGCAAAGGAATACGGAGCCGACGCGATTCATCCCGGCTACGGATTTCTCTCCGAGCGAGAGTGGTTCGCCCGCGCGGTGCGCGATGCCGGCCTAATCTGGATCGGCCCGCCAGCCGAGGCGATTGCAGCGATGGGAAGCAAGACGGCGGCTCGGACGCTCGCAGTTCAACACGGTGTCCCGGTGGTGCCTGGTACAACCGAAGCTCTGAAAGACGCCGACGCAGCTCGCGAGGTCGCCAGGCAATACGGCTATCCGGTTCTCCTGAAGGCGGCCGCAGGTGGCGGTGGAAAGGGAATGCGTGTCGTGCGTCAGGAGTCGGAGCTCGAGTCATCGCTCGATGCAGCCAGACGCGAAGCAAAGAACGCTTTCGGCGATGATGCCGTGTATGTCGAGAAGTACATCGAAGGTCCCCGCCACGTTGAAATCCAGATCCTCGCCGACACCCACGGCAACGTCCTTTCTCTCGGCGAACGGGAATGTTCGGTTCAGCGCCGTCATCAGAAGATGATCGAGGAGGCGCCGAGCGTCGCAGTATCGGCCGAGCTGCGCAAAGAGATGGGCGAGACTGCGGTTCGCGCGGCGCGTGCGGCTGGTTACGTGAACGCAGGAACCTGCGAATTTCTTCTCGACAAGGATGGCAAGTTCTACTTCCTCGAGATGAACACTCGCCTTCAGGTGGAGCACCCGGTAACGGAGCTTGTCACCGGGATCGATCTGGTTCAGTGGCAGCTTCGAATTGCATCTGGCGAGAAGCTCCCTTTCGTTCAGAGCGAGATCGTCCCACGCGGTTGGGCGATAGAATGCCGCATTACGAGCGAGGACACTGCAAACGGGTTCCTGCCTTCAACCGGCCGCATCGAGTATCTGCATTTGCCGAGCGGGCCGGGGGTGCGCTGGGATGGCGGAATCGAGATTGGGTCAGAGGTAGGCCTGCATTACGATCCGATGCTCGCGAAGCTCATCGTTTGGGCACCAACACGTGATCTGGCGATCGAGCGTATGCATCGCGCGCTGCTCGAGCTGACAATCGAAGGAGTGGAGACATCCCGCGATTTCCATTTGCGATTGATGGAAGACGCGGATTTCAGGAGCGGCGCGATCGAGATCCAATGGCTGGAGAGAAAGCTTCCGGAGCTGACTGCCGTAGCGCCGCCGGAAAGCGCTCTTCGTGCAGCAGTCATCGCAGCGGCGCTATTCGCCGATCGCGACCGCAAACGCGGAATATCGGGAACACAGATGTCACTGAAGTACACGCCCGCCGACCTCGCCGAGTCTGCCGATTCATGGAAGAGGATTGCTCGCGCGGAGGGTCTTCGCTGATGGCGCAGATGGTTTCTCTCGAGATCGAGTCGATTGCGGCCGGCGGCGACGGAGTAGGGCGGAACAGTGGGCTCGTTATCTTCGTTCCCCGGACGGCTCCTGGCGAGCTTGTCACAGCCCGGATTAACGGGCGTGGAACATTCGCTCGCGGGTCGCTGAGGACAATTACGCGAGTGTCGGACGAGCGTGTCGAGCCCGTATGCCCACACTATGTGAATAACCGGTGCGGCGGCTGCCAGATCCAGCACATGTCATATCTGGCGCAGCTTCGGTCGAAGCAGAGAATCATTCGCGACGCAGTCGAACGAATAGGCAAGCGAAAAGCAGAAGTTGCAGAAGTGCGTCCGAGCAGGGAGGAATGGCGATATCGTGTGAAGCTGACGCTTGCGATCAGGAAGCAGTCGAGCGGCGAGTGGTACGCCGGCCTGCGTTCGTTCGACGATCCGACCCGCGTTTTCCCGCTCGTCGATTGTCCGGTAACGAATGAAGCGGTGGTGAAGACATGGCGCCTCATAATGAAGCAGGCCCGTTTTTTCCCGCCGGTTCAAGAGCTTCGCGGCAGCGTTCGTCTCACGAACGACGGGCCGATCTTTGTTTTGATTGGCGCAACGAAATGGCCGAACGCATCGGATTTCCTCGATGCCGTTCCAGAGATCGTCGCGCTGTGGTGGGAGAACGATGAAGGGGCACGCCGGGTTGTCGGCGACAGACGTCCCCCGCGCTCGTTGCAGCCACCTGCAGCTTCGTTCGGCCAGATCAATCCCGGAGTCGCCGATGACTTGAAGTCCCATCTCATAAGTGTCGTTTCACGCTACTCACCGGCGACGGTCACTGATGCGTATTCCGGCGCTGGAGACGTGGCCATCGCTTTTGCAAAGACAGGAGTGAAAGTCACCGCAATCGAGCTCGACAACGATGCTGCTCGCTGGTGCGCGCTTCGACTGCCGGAAGGCTCGGTGTCGGTGCGCGCCCGCGTGGAGGAAGCATTGCCGAATGCATTGCCGGCAGATGCGGTGATCCTGAATCCGCCTCGCGCTGGAGTGGACGCGCGAGTGACCGAAATTCTCGAAGCGGCCAACGTGAAGCCGAAAGTCGTTGCGTATGTGAGCTGCAACCCGGCGACCCTCGCGCGTGACCTTTCCAGACTGCCGAGCTACCGCGTGGCTTCGCTCGTTCCGTTCGACATGTTTCCGCAGACGGCACACGTCGAGGCCGTGTGCGAGCTCGTTCCGAGCGCGGCGTGAAATACGTCGTCGATCTAAACGGCACCCGTCACGAAGTCGTACTTGACGGCGACTATGTGACCGTGAGTGGAGAAACGGTCATCGCACACCTCGAGGATATCGACGGAACGCCAGTGCGACTCGTGACGATTGGACGCGAAGTGCATCGCGTTGTGGCGAGACGCGGCGTCACTCGCGGGACCTACACCCTTTGGGTGGACGGCTATCGATTCGAAGGCGAAGCGATCGACGAGCGCACACGAGCCATTCGCGATATCACCGCGACATCGACAAAGTCTTCCGGACCCGCTCCGGTAAACGCGCCGATGCCGGGACTCGTTATTCGAATCAACATTGCGGTTGGCGACAAGGTGCAGGCTGGCCAGGGGGTTGTCGTCATGGAAGCGATGAAAATGGAAAATGAGCTGCGAGCGTCAGCGGCCGGAACCGTCAAAGCAATTCACGCAGAAATTGGAAAAGCGGTGGAGAAGGGCACGACGCTTGTGGAGTTGGTCGCCGATTCGTGATCCGCGGCAGTACGCACTTTAAGCAACGTGGCGCAGGACTTGACGCAATTCCACTCACATCCCTGAATTCGACGGAGACATCATGAATCTCAGCTCTCGCTCGCGCGCAATTTCCGCCGCGTGCCTTTCGATCTCGGTTTTGATCGTGGCCAGCTGCACCGACACCGTAAAGCCCACCGACACGGAGACATTAACCGTCGTCGCGCCAATGATGAGCGTTGTTTCACCGCCTGCCGCGTCGGTCACGGTGAAGGTCACCGTACCCGCAAGCATGGCAACGTCTCCATTCAATGTCGATCGCTATCTCACCGTACCGCCGAACTTTGCGATTTCGGTTTTCGCCCGGGTTGGAGGCGCGAGATTCATGGCGGTTGCCCCCAATGGGGACGTATTCGTATCGAATCCCGGCTCGGGCGCCGTGTATCTGGTGCGACCAGGAACCGGCGGAGCCGATCCTACACAATTTACCTGGGCCTCGGGGCTCTACAAGCCGCACGACATCGTATTCGCGACAATCGGAGGAACGACGTACGTCTACGTTGCCGAGGCCGATAAGATTGCCCGGTACACGTACAACGCTAGCGTCACGACGGGACAGGAACGGCAGGTTCTGATCTCCGGCCTTCCCAATGCGAGCCTTCCGGAACTGGGCGGGTCATACGGTCATGAACTCAAGAACATCGCACTCGACGCGAGCGGAAATCTCTACGTGTCGATCGCTTCGACGTGCAATGTCTGCCTCTCGGACACGCAGAGCTCGCCTGTGCGCGGCGCGATTTACGTCTACAACTCAGACGGAACCGGTGGGCGCTTGCTTGCCCGGGGTCTTCGCAACGCGGAAGGGCTCGCCATTGTCCCAGGAACGAGCAACCTCTGGGTCGTCGTCAACAATCGCGATAACATCTCCTACCCGCTTCATAACGATTGGAACGGCGACGGAAGCGATGACTACGGCAAGGTGATGCAATCGTACGTGGACAATCATCCCACCGACGAGTTCACGCGCGTGCGGGATGGAGGCAACTACGGCTGGCCGTTCTGCAACCCGAATCCAGACGGACCGTCCGGTGTCAACGACATGCCGTTCGACCTCGACGTCGAGATGAATGCCGACGGCTCGAAGCTCGATTGCTCGACTGCCGACCGGATCAACAAGGGAATTCAGGCGCACTCCGCCCCTCTCGGACTCATTTTCCTTCAGGGAACGACCGTGCCGTCGGCGTACGCGAATGGTGCGGTCGTCCCGCTGCACGGATCATGGAATCGAGCCGCTCTCACCGGTTACAAGGTCGTCCACTTCGCATGGGATGCCGCGACTCAGCTTCCGGGCGAACAGATCGACCTCGTCTCAGGCTGGCTCGCTGGCGGATCCGCCTGGGGACGGCCGGTTGACGCTGCCGTGGCGCCCAATGGCGGCATTTACATCTCTGATGATGCCAGCGGAACGATCTATTCGCTGACCTACTCGGTGGCACCACCGCCGCCACCGTCATCAGTTGCGCGGTTTACGACTAGCTGCTCGAAGCTGGCCTGTTCCTTCAACGCAAGCTCGTCCACCGGAGCGACCGCTTACTTATGGGATTTCGGAGATGGTACTTCGGGCTCGGGTGTGAGCGTGTCACATTCTTTCGCCAGGAAGGCCACCGTCACGGTCACTCTGGCAACCCAGCCTGCCGGGTCGCAGTCCACTGCGACAGCTGCAATCAGATGCACACCCAAGGCGTGCTCTTGAGACTCGATTTCGGCCGTTGAGCAACCACGGGATAAGGCCCGCCTAAGCGATGTGATGCCGTTGACTTAGGCGGTTTTTGTCCGTAGGTTTGGAGGCTGTCCTAAATCGCAATCAAACAGTTTTTGCCTGGCACCATCGACCAATCTGACGATGGCTGCGGGCTCTATGCACGGTCAGACTTTCCTTTCCTAATGAAGACTTACAGCGCAACGCCGGCTGACATCCAGCACGAGTGGTTCATCGTAGACGCCGAGGGCATGATCCTCGGACGCCTTGCAGCAGAGGTCGCCAGGATCATCCGCGGCAAGCACAAGCCGATGTATACCCCGCACATGGATACGGGCGACAACGTCATCGTCATCAACGCCTCGAAGGTCAAGGTTACCGGCAAGAAGGGAGAGCAGAAGCGCTACTTCCATCACACCGGCTACATGGGCCACGAGCGTTTCACGCCGTTCGCATCGATGCTCGACAAGCATCCCGAGCGCGTAATCGAAAAAGCGGTTTACGGCATGCTGCCCAAGACGGCACTCGGCCGCCAGTCGCTGCGCCGGAAGCTCCGCGTCTTTGCAACAGACAAGCACACTCACGCTGCCCAGCAGCCAAAGGTGCTCGACCTCCACAAGAAGAGTGAGACGAAGTAATGGCTGAAGCTGGCACCACGCACACCATCGGACGGCGCAAGGAAGCCCGCTGCCGCCTGTACCTCAAGGCTGGCTCGGGCAAGTGGCAGGTCAACGGCCGTACGCTTGGTGACTACTTCCCGCGTTCCGCCCACGTCGCCGCAATTCAGCAGCCGTTCACAGCGACCGATACACTCGGACGCTTTGACATCATGGCTCGCGTTGACGGTGGCGGTCTCACCGGACAGGCCGGTGCTCTTCGCCTCGCAGTAGCTCGTGCTCTCGTCAAACTCGATGAGACACATCGCCGGAAGCTCCGTGACTTGGGGCTTCTGACTCGCGATGCCCGCGCAGTCGAGCGTAAAAAGCCCGGCCGTCCAAAGGCACGCAAGAAGT
>JBDUEH010000033.1:0-11039 GCA_040002555.1 Gemmatimonadales bacterium
CTGCCAGTTCGAGGAGCTACGAGCAGGGCAACCCCGGCTCCAACGACCGCGCCGATGATCATTCCGACGCCCAAAGCGCTAGCCGATTGGACGTTCACGACCGACTTGTAGGGCTTTCCGCGGGGCTTCCGCGCGGGCCGCGAGCTCGTCTGGCTCTGTTTTTCGGAGGTGTTTTTCATTCAGGGAGGGGGTTGGTAAGGTATTTGCTTCCAATCGGAAAGATTGCAATACCCATGCGAGGTAAAATGAGCGAGTCTGGTAAGATGATTCTGCTTGTTGAGGATAATGAAGACAACCGTATCGTATATTCGACCATCCTGAAACATTTCGGCTACGAAGTAACCGAAGCTTGGAATGGTGAAGAAGGGATATCGAAGGCCAGAACAACAAACCCTGACCTGATCCTGATGGATATATCGATTCCAATAATTGATGGCTGGGAGGCAACTCAGGTCCTTAAGCACGACCCTGCGACCAAGCACATCCCTATTATTGCGTTGACAGCCCACGCCCTGGCGTCGGACCGTGAAAAGGCATTCGAGGTGGGCTGCGACGGCTACCTCGCGAAGCCTTGTGAGCCAAGAGCCGTGGTCGCCGAAGTTCAGCGGTTTCTCGGCCGCAACAATGGGCACTGAGGCGGCTGTCGGTCACAACAAGAAGAAGATCCTCGTTGTCGACGATCACGAAGACAACGTAGAGGTTCTGCGTGCGCGTCTGGAGTCGCGTGGCTACGATGTGGAAGGCGCGATGAGCGGACAAGAGGCGCTCGACACGGTGGCGCGGTGGATTCCCGATCTTATCCTGCTCGACGTAATGATGCCGGATATGGACGGCCTCGAGGTCGTTCGTCGGCTCAAGGCAGATGCTGATCTGCCCTTCATTCCGGTGATCATGCAGACTGCGCTCGATTCCACAGAGCGAATGGTCGCTGGTCTCGAAGCGGGCGCCGACGATTATGTAACAAAGCCCATAAACTTCGCCGAGCTCGAAGCCAGAGTCAGGTCGTTGCTTCGTATCAAGAAGCTTCAGCAGGAGCTCGCCGACCGGGAAAAAGAGCTCTCTGACATGAACGACAAGCTCCTGCAAATCTCCCTCACCGACGGCCTCACTGGCGTCGACAATCGACGGTCGCTTGAGATGCGGCTTCACGAGATGTTCGAGCACTCCCTCCGTCTTCATGAGCCGATCTCGGTGATCATGTGCGACATCGATCATTTCAAGAAAGTGAACGATACGTACGGTCATGCCGCCGGCGACGCAGTACTCAAGCAATTCGCCGACATCCTGAAAAATGAAGCGAGAGAGATCGATCGCGTTGGACGGTATGGAGGGGAAGAATTCCTCCTGTTGCTTCCGGGAACGGTGCTCGATGCAGCGGTGACATTCTCCGAACGGCTGCGTCAGCGAGTCGATGCACATACATTTTCGTACGATGGCGGTACGCTGAAGAAGACAGTCAGCTTCGGCGTCGCATCGTGGCCGCATCCCAAGATCAATGCTCGCGAAGGGATGCTCAAAGCCGCCGACGACGCATTGTATGTTGCAAAGGAGACGGGTCGCAATCGCGTGGTTCGGTTCGACAGCGCGGAATTCAACAAGCACACAGAGTCTGGCGGCAACTCGAATGGATCCAAAGAAGAACCAAGTCACATCGAGAACCGACAGCCCGGAGCAACGAGCGTCGCAGCTGAGGGAAGCGCTTAACCGGGCTTCACGCGAGTACTACGTTCTCGACGCGCCAAAACTTTCGGATCGCGAGTACGACAAGCTGTTCAGGGAGCTTCAGGACCTCGAAGCTGCCGACCCAGACCTCAGAACCCCCGACTCGCCGACCGTCCGAGTCGGAGCTCCCGTTCAGTCGTCACTGGCGAAACATCAACATCTCGCCTCGATGTTGTCACTCGGCAACGCCTTCGATGACGACGAGCTCAACGCGTGGGCAGATAGAGCTGTGCGCCTCGCCGGAACGGATGTCGAGAAGTCTGGCTACGCAGTAGAGCTCAAGATCGATGGGGCCGCGGTCAGCCTGACTTACGACGATGGTTTGTTCACGGTTGGTACCACTCGCGGAAATGGATCGATCGGCGAAGTAGTTACCGAAAATCTAAGGACGCTCCGCGACGTTCCTCTTCGGCTGATCGGCGGTTATCCGAACGGTCGAATCGAAATCCGGGGCGAAGTTTACATGCCGTTCGATGGCTTCGAAGAGATGAACGAGGAGCGCGTGCAGGCCGGTGAGCCCGTTTTCGCAAACCCGCGCAACTCGGCCGCCGGGAGCCTTCGCCAGCTCGACCCCGCAGTGTCAGCAAAACGACCGCTGAGATTTTTCGGCTATTCCGTCGCAGCTGAGGATCCGGCATCCCTTCCCTTCAAAACACAGTGGGATCTTCTCGAGCAGCTTGCGTCGTGGGGAATTCCTGTCGCTCCGCATCGCGCCAGGCACAAGAAGCTCGAAGATGTTCACAAGTGGGCGCACGAGATCGAACACACGGTGCGCGGTTCTTTGAATTTCGCAATCGATGGAGCGGTCGTTAAGCTCGACAGCCTTCGTCTTCAGGACGAGCTCGGCGTTGTTGGAGGGAGGGAGCCCCGCTGGGCAATCGCGCGGAAATTCGCGCCCGACATCGCCGAGACGAAGCTTCTCGCCATAAGGGTCAACGTTGGCCGCACTGGTGCGCTGAATCCTTACGCCGAGCTTCAACCGGTGGAAATCGGCGGCGTAGTCGTGAAGCTCGCGACGCTGCACAACGAGGATCTGATCCACAAGAAAGATCTCCGCGAAGGAGATGTCGTGCAGGTGAAACGCGCTGGCGAAGTAATTCCGCAGATCATTGGTTCGGTTCCCGAAAAGAGTGAACCACGCGGGAAGCCGTGGCGCATGCCCTCGGAGTGTCCGTCGTGCGGGACGCCTGTAGAACGCGACGAAGAAGAAGTCGCGATCTACTGCCCAAACGTTGCGTGCCCTGGCAGGCAACTCGAAGGATTGGTGTACTTCGCATCGCGCGGCGCGATGGACATTCGCGGGCTGTCGTACTCACGCATAGAGCAACTCATTGGCGCAGGTTTGGTGACTGACGCAGCCGACGTCTATTCTCTAACCCGAGATGAGCTTCTCGCTCTCGAAGGGTATGCCGATAAAGGAACGGAGGCGCTTCTCACGGCCATCGAGAGGTCAAAGTCTCAGCCGCTCTCACGATTGCTCGGCGCACTGGGTATCAGGCACGTAGGGAGCATTGCGGCGCAGCTTCTCGCTCGGCACTTTGGAACCCTCGACGCTGTTGCATCGGCGTCGATCGATGACATTGGATCGGTTCGCGGAGTAGGTCCCATCATCGCAGAAGGCGTCGTGAAGTACTTTCGCGATCCGGCAGCGCGGAATCTCGTTGAAAAATTACGGAGGCGCGGTGTGAGTTTTGTCGAGCCGACGCAAGTTGCGGCAGGTGGTGCCCTTGCTGGCAAAACAGTCGTCATCACGGGTACCCTCCCGACTCTCACTCGCCCCAAGGCCACTGAAGCTGTGGAGCGGGCGGGAGGGAGAGTGACGAGCTCGGTCTCGAAGTCGACGAACTTTCTTGTCGCCGGAGAAGAGGCCGGGAGTAAGCTGGAAAAAGCCAAAACGCTCGGCGTCGAGGTGATCGATGAAGCCGAGCTGCTTCGCAGAATTGGTTAACGTTCTTGTCCACGAAATCGAGCGAACTGTAAACAATGGAAACTTCCAGCACACAACTCGTCGGAGTCGCGGTTCCGACGCTGCGCCAGCTTCGATCCGCAATACTGTCATCGGCGAATGCGACCGATGCGGTGACAGCTCTTCGGGAGGCCGGTTATGCAGGTGGAGAGTCGATTCACGGCGCGTTCGAGCAATGGCTCGTCCAGACGGGCGTGGCGAAGGAAGCGGACGCTGGTGAGCTTCAGCTCGAAGACTTCGAGGATCAGGCCGCAAATTTCTTTCGTGATTGTGGCTGGGGCGACGTCGATTTCAGCCACGATGCGGAGAACGGCGTCGCGATAGTGGACATCAGCAATTGCTGGGAAGCAGCGGGAAACGAATCGGCAGATGATCCGGGGTGCCAGCTCACGACCGGAATGCTTGCTTCTTTCTTTGGGAAGATCGCGGGATTTCCTGTCGCGGTACTCGAGACCGAGTGCAGCCACGGGAATCATTCGCGCTGCCGGTTTCTGCTCGGCAATTCAGACGCGATGAACTACCAATGGAGCAAGCTGAACACGACAGCTGACCGCTGACTGCCAGGTACGGAACTGCGCCCGCTGAGCTGCGCTACCGGTGGCCGTTGTGTCCGTCTGGCAGTCAGCAGTCAGCAGTCAGCATTAAGGCAGTCAGCTATTGGTTTGGAGCGCCTCCGCATACGCTGGGTTCGGCATCAGCTCGCCGTCGATAATCACCTCGCGATCCCACGGAAGCACGATCGTGCTTGCGGTCGCCAAAGCATGAAAATCAGGCTGGTAGGTTCCAGTCTTGAAGCCCACAGCCGTCCGAACTTCTCTTGCGCCGGCGTTGACGATGGCGCCCACCGCGAGCCGCAACGTATCACCCGAATCGCACGTCTCGTCGACGATCAAAACCCGGCGTCCGCAGACCTCCGCAGGAGCCCTGCTCAGTACCGCTGGCACTTCGCGAATCTCCTCAGCCCGGTATTTGCGGCTCACCACGAGCGAGTGAAATTCCTTTCCCAGCATCGCCGCGACGACTGCACCGGGAACGACGCCGGCGGTAGCGACGCCCACGACGATGTCGGGGGCATACTCACGCGACACCTTGAGCGCGAGCGCACGCGACAATTCGCCGAAAAGTGGCCATTCGACGTGAAGCACTCCCTCGGCCGGATCGACAGTTTGCTTGCGTGGTGACATGTATTTTGGAACCTAGCTCTATATGGTACTCGTCGGTAGATTCGGCTCGATGTCTTTCTGGAGTCGCTTTAGCGGCAACAAACCGAAGAATGAGCAGAAGCGCCTCGATTATCTCAGCGAGGGGCTCGCGCTCGAGCGTCAGGGTGATTTCGAGGCCGCTCTGACGTCGTACCAGCTTGCACTCCGCGACCAGCCGACGAATCATCGTGTGCTCCAGAACATGGCGATCGCGTATTCGCGAACAGGGCGCCAGACGGAAGCAATTCGCTGCTATCGCCGAGCTCTCGAAATCCAGCCAAAACTGTCGGGCGCTCACTACGGGCTCGCATTTCTCCTGCTCCGTCGCGGCGAAACGAACAACGCCGCATTTCATCTCGAAGCGTTTCTCCTGGATCCGCCCGCGCCGAGCGCGGAGGCGGATCGATGGATTCGTCATGCAAGAGAAACGCTGGAGCAGATCCGAACCAGCGGTCCGATCGAATCCGATCAGCTCGACCCCGGTGAGTATCCCGAGGTGACCGAGTAGATGGGTGATGTTCTCGCAATCGTCAGCCAGAAGGGTGGTGTTGGCAAAACGACGACCGCAGTCAATCTCGCGGCCGCATTTGCTCGACGCGGACTCAAGACTCTAATCATCGATGTCGATCCTCAGGGATCGGTTCGCTACGGAGTCGGACTCAAGCGCGATCACGACACCGCCGGTTTTGCCGACTATCTGAACGGACAGAAATCTCTTCGTGAGATAATCCTTCCGACGTCCCTTCCCTGGCTCCGAGTCATTCTCGCCGGCTCGGTATCGGATGACTCCGATCACGCAACGTACCAGCAGCTGATTGCGGAGACCAACATTTTGCCGGAGCTGCTCGAGACTGCGAGAACGCGCTGTCACGTCGTAGTTGTCGATTCTCCTCCCGGCATTGGTCCGATCACTCGCAAAGTTCTCGAAGCCAGCCAGCACGTGATCGTCCCGCTTCAGTGCGAGCCGCTCGCGCTTCAGACAACTCCACAGATTCTTCGCGGCATCCAGGACGTCGTTTCCATTAACCCGGACCTGACGCTCGACGGAATCCTGATGACGATGTTCGAGGCCGGGAATGCCGCGAGCGAGCGCGTTGTCGATTATGTCCGCCGTCATCTCCCGTCGAACGTCGTGTTCCCCATCGTTATTCCGCGCACGATCGCAGCGGCGGATGCATTCGCGGCCGGTCAGCCGGTTGTACTTCGCAGTCCCGCCGATCCAGCGGCACAGGCGTACATCAACCTTGCTACGCAGCTAGCGGATCGCTTTCTATGAGCGGTCGCGCTTCACCGGCGCTGTTCGGGCTGATGACGTTAGCGGCGACTGTTCTTGCGTGTACCGACATCCCGACCGCAAGCGACAACATCCTCTCATTCACGGTCAACCCGCTACCCTCACCAAGCGTCGTGGTTGGCGACACTCTTCGCGACACACTGGGTGTTGTCAGGCCGATCACTGTCAGCGCGTTCAATTTTCAGGGTGACACGGTTCGTGCGCCGAGACTTCGGTTTGCCGCGTTCAGCAGAGGCATCAGGGTCGATAGCCTGACCGGCGTGGTTACAGGGGACAGTGTGCAGGCGGGTGCGCAGATCATTGCGACCGTCGGGTCGGTTCAGAGTTTCGTCTCGATCGGTGTTTCATTGAGGCCCGACACGATGATCGCGTCAAATGCGCGCGACAGTCTCAGTTACTCGTTGACTGACACGACATTGAACACGTCTTCCGCGCTTGGCGTGAAGCTGCTTCATGGCAAAGGAACCGACAGCGCGGTCGTCGGCTATCGCGTTTCGTTCACGATGATAAGTCCGCCGGGTACTCTTGCACAGCTCGTGAACGATCGTGGCGTGGCGGCTACTACAGCGGATACGACCGATGCAAGTGGGCTCGCGTCTCGCCGAATCAAGCTGAACGTCGCACAACTGACATCAGCGACAGACTCGGTCGTCGTGATGGCATCGGCTTCCTATCG
Source organism: Gemmatimonadales bacterium (assembly GCA_040002555.1). Taxonomy (GTDB): domain Bacteria; phylum Gemmatimonadota; class Gemmatimonadetes; order Gemmatimonadales; family Gemmatimonadaceae; genus UBA4720. Next base: position 6,861 of record JBDUEH010000033.1, read on the forward strand.
AGGAATTGCAATTCGCGGAAGCCCGGTGAGAATTGTCCTGAAGTACAAGCTGAAGTCTTCCTGACCTCCGCAACCGAGGGCGACGTGATTGTAAGCGGCGGACCGGCACCACGCCCAGGCACCCTGAACGAGCTCTTCTTTTCTTCGATCGAAAAGTATGACAGACCTGACGCACTTCAGGTGAAGGTCAACGGGACATATCGGGGCATCTCACACGGCGAAGTGGCCGCGCAGGTTCAGCGCATTGCGCTCGGTCTCGGCACTCTTGGAATGGCTAGCGGAGACAGGGTTGCAATTCTTTCTGAGAACCGGCCCGAGTGGCTGATCGCGGATTACGCGTGCCTCAATTGCGGCATCACCGATGTTCCCATTTATCCGACTCTCCCCGCGGACCAGGTCGCGTACATCCTGAAAGATGCGGGCACGGTCGCGATCTTCGTTTCCAACATCGAACAGGCAGTGAAGATCTCGGCGATTCGACACGAGGTGCCGTCGCTCCAGCACGTCATCGCGTTTGACGAGATCGGCGATGCTGCCGACATGACGCTCGGCGCCTTGAGCAAGACCGGAGCTGCTGTCGAGAACGCAGCGATGCTGGCAGCATATCGGGCCCGCGCTGATGCCGTCAAGCCGGACGATATTGCGACCCTTATCTACACGTCGGGAACAACCGGTGCGCCAAAGGGAGTGATGCTCTCACACGACAACATTCATTCGAATGTCGAGGCAACGCGTTGCAAGATTCCGTTCGACGGCAATGACGTTGCGCTGAGCTTTCTTCCTCTGTCGCACATCTTCGAGCGGACGGGAGATTATCTCCTATTCGCGACCGGCAGCTCGATCGCCTACGCCGAGAGCATCGACACTGTGCCGATCGACATGCAGACGGTTCGTCCTACGATCGTCTTTTCCGTCCCCCGCCTGTACGAGAAGATGTACGCGCGCGTCCTCCAGAACGGACTGTCTGGCGGATTTATCAAGCGAAAGATTTTTCTGTGGGCCCGCGATGTCGCAGAAAGCTGGGCCGATTCCACACTAGCCGGGAAACAGCCGGGCGGTTTGCTCGGCCGAAAATATTCGATAGCGCAGAAACTCGTCTTTTCAAAGTTGAAGGAGCGTACCGGCGGCCGTCTTCGCTATTTCGTGTCGGGCGGAGCGCCTCTGGCGACTGAGATCAACAAGTTCTTTTACGCTGCCGGCCTCACGATTCTCGAAGGATATGGGCTAACCGAGACTTCTCCCGTCATAGCCGTAAATACGCCGGTTGATTTCCGTATCGGCACAGTCGGCCGACCTGTCGAAGGAGTCGAAGTAACAATCGCGGCGGACGGTGAAATTCTTACCCGCGGATCAGCGGTGATGAAAGGCTACTACAACAACCCGGTTGCCACCGCGGAAGCGATCGACGCGGACGGATGGTTTCACACTGGTGACATCGGTGAGCTGCGCGATGGCTTTCTCGCGATTACCGACAGAAAGAAAGACATCATTGTCACCGCCGGCGGAAAGAACATCGCGCCGCAGCCGGTCGAGAATCTCGTCAAGACGAACAAGTACGTGAGCCAGGCAGTGATGATCGGCGACAAGAGAAAGTTTCCGTCGATGCTCCTTGTTCCGAATTTCGAGCAGCTCGAGTCGTGGGCGAAGAAGCGCAACATCATCTGGACCGATCGCGCTCAGCTCCTGACAATGCCCACAATTCAGGCGAAGATGGAGAAGGAAGCAAATTCGCAGATAGCCGGCCTCGCTCATTACGAGATGCCAAAGAAATTCAGCCTTCTCGAACATGACTTCTCTCTGGAAAAAGGAGAGATGACTCCCACGCAGAAGGTGAAGCGCCGCGTCGTCGACAAGAACTACAAGGCCATCATCGACGCGATGTACGAGGAGAAGCCGATCGCTTAACTGCTCGTTTGCCGGGTAAGACCGACGAGCGGCCCCGTAAATTCGGCGACGATGTAACGGTCGTCGCGAGCGAGTTCACGCAGGTTGCCGACGAGCGCTGACGCGGCGGGGGCCACCAGACGGCCGCCGGTCTTCAGAACGCGCAGTGCTTCTCTCAGTTCGCGATCCGACACGGGTTCAGCCAGCATCATCGCGTCGATCGAGCCCGATGCAAGCGGCAGCTTTTCATCGACACGAACGGACGCGACGTTCTCGGCTTCCCGACTGTCGCCGACCGAGCTTATGCAGATCACGCGAACGCCGGTAAGCTCGGCAACACTATTCGCGAGTTCCGAAGGCATGCGAGACAGAACAACTGTGGCTCCGGCGCGCGTGAGCCCGAGCATTCCCGCGATGCGTAAAGTCATTTCTTCGGTCGCAGCATCAGGGGCGTCGCCCATAGTCGAGCAGGAGGTGTCGTCGCGGAAATCGGCGGTGCCCCCCTGGATCGGATAACTGGCCGAACAGATCGGACATCCCAGCTTTCCATCGATCACAAATCGTCCGTCCATTTTATTGAAGGCGGCGACGAGCCAACTTTCTTCATGGGGCCGCGGGCATCGGAGCAGATCGATGAGCTCGATGTACAACTCAGCTCACCAGCATCAGCTGCGCGACATGCGCAGCTCTTCGATGGTGACGTCAGCCGGCTGCGTCACTGCGAACAACACCGCATCAGCGACTGCGGACGCCTGAATCATGTTTGATCGATCGGGCGGAGTGTCGGACCCGAGGAACTTGATGTCCTGCCAGAGGGATGTGTCAACCCCGGATGGTGACAACAGCGTCGATCGAACTCCAGTGCCTCGCGATTCCGCACGCAGTACTTCATGAAACGCACGCGCACCGAACTTGCCGGCGGCGTAAGCAGCGTTTCCCGCGAACGCGGTGCGGTCGGCACTCGAGCCAATGGTAACTACGTGTCCACTTTTCCGATCGTACATCGCCGGAAGAAACTCACGAACGAGAAGAAAAGCAGCGATAACGGTCGTCTGAAGGGTTGCCGTAAACTCTCCCGGATCAATTTCAGCAATCGGCTTGATCTGAAAGAGTCCGGCGTTGTTGACGATGATATCGGGTGCTCCACCGAAGTTCTTTCGGACGGTCGCTGCAGCGCCTGCTACCGAATTCGGATCGGTGACGTCGCAGACGATACCCTCCGCGCCATTGCCGATTCTTGCTGCGACGGCGGAGATCGCTGACTCCGACCTTGCCAGCAGCGCAACCCGCGCGCCTGCTGCAGCCAAAGCTGTTGCGATCGCGGCGCCAATACCACGCGACGCTCCAGTGACTACCGCGGTTTTTCCTGCGAGTAACGACGGCATCGGCGTTCGCTAGTGAGCGTGAGCGAGTCGCAAGAACTCGTCCCGTGTCTTTGAATCGTCGCGGAACGCGCCGCGCAACGCCGAAGTGATCGTCTTCGAGTTCTGCTTCTGGACTCCCCGCATCATCATGCAAAGATGATAGGCTTCGATCACGACGCCTACACCATGCGGGTTGAGAACTTCGCAAAGAGCCTCAGCGATCTGTTCGGTTAAGCGTTCCTGCACCTGAAGGCGCTGAGCAAAAACATCGACCACCCGAGGAATCTTTGAGAGGCCGACGATGCGGCCGTTCGGGATGTACGCAATATGCGCGCGTCCGTAGAACGGAAGCATATGGTGCTCGCACATCGAGTACAGCTCGATATCGCGAACCATCACCATGTTGGAGTGACTTTCATCGAACAGGGCGTCACCGATTACCATGCGCGCATCCTGCTCGTATCCGCGCGTGAGCCACTGGAGCGATTTCGCCACGCGCTCCGGAGTCTTGAGCAGTCCTTCGCGATCAGGATCCTCGCCAATCAGCTCGAGCTGTTTCCGGACGAGATCCTCGAGGCCTTCAATTACCTGCGTATTCGACATAGTTGTTTTCGGTTTCCCAGAGAACGAGGCGCTTGAGACTTCCAGGCGCTACTGCCGGCTCGAGAATCTTCCAAAACGCGACGATGATGTTTTCGGACGTCGGGATAACGTCCTTCATGAAAGGAACATCGAGATTGAAGTTTCGATGGTCGACCTTGTCTATAACGGACGCCTCGACGATGTCGCGGACGCGAGCCAGGTCCACGACGTAACCGGTACTTTCATCGATTGGACCTTCAACCGATACGTCGAGAATGTAGTTGTGGCCATGCCAGTTCGGGTTGTTGCATTTCCCGAACGTCGCGTCGTTTTCCGCGTCGGAGAACGA
>JBDUEH010000034.1:0-10973 GCA_040002555.1 Gemmatimonadales bacterium
AGATCGGCGTCATGATGGCGCCGGAAAGGAGGTCGGGGCGCTGGCCGGCGTGAATCGCCCGGGTGCCGAATCCGACTGAAAGGTCTTCGTCGAAGATGCGCGTCATGGGACTCTATTTTGAGGTGGCGAACCCGTCAAAGATAAACGCGTTGGAGACGTGCCGCCGCTAGATTACGGCGCGAGTCACACGCAGATATGGAGGCAGGATGGCCTATGAGGGCCTGATGGTGAGTGTGTCCGGCGTTCGGGGACGCATTGGTGCAGCCCTGACGCCTGAAGTCATGGCGAAATTCGCTTCTGGTTTCGGAGCGTGGGCAAAGGCACGAGCAGGCGGCGGCAAAGTAAAAATCGTCGTTGGTCGTGATAGCAGAGTTTCGGGCCCCATGCTGCAGCCGGTCGTTATGTCGGCATTGCAGTCCGTCGGTTGTGACGTCATCGATGTCGGGATGGCGCCGACACCAACCATTCAGCTTGCAGTTGAACATCACCACGCAGCCGGTGGTCTCGCCATTACCGCAAGTCACAACCCGATTGAGTGGAACGCCCTGAAGTTCATCGGTGCGTCGGGACTTTTTCTCGATGCAACCGAAGCGTCAGACATGCGAGCGGTTGTCGACGGCGACATTCCTCGAGCGACGTGGGATCAGCTCGGCGCGATCGAAACTGACACTGGCGCGGTAGAGCGGCACATCGCGCAAATTCTGGCTCTCCCGTTCATCGACGTTGATGGAATTCGCCGCAAGGGATTCCATGTTGCTCTCGATTGTGTACGGGGTGCAGGTGGCGCATTTATGCCGTCGCTCCTCAAGCAGCTCGGCTGCCGGGTAAGCGCAATCAACCTCGAGACCGACGGAGTCTTTCCGCGATCGCCTGAACCAATCGCCGCGAATCTCGGAGAGCTCGAAGCGCTGGTGAAGTCGTCGGGTGCTGACGTTGGATTCGCGGTCGATCCGGACGTCGATCGACTCGCGCTCGTATCGGACGAAGGGAAAGCCATCGGGGAGGATTACACGCTCGCGCTCGCGGCGAAGGTGGTGTTGAGAACTCGAGAAGGGCCAATCGTCACGAATCTCTCGACGAGCCGAATCCTCGATGACATCGCGAACGAACAGAATCGCAAAGTCATCCGTGCGCCGGTCGGTGAAGTGAACGTCGCGACACGGATGCGAAGCGAAAATGCGCCAGTCGGTGGAGAGGGAAATGGCGGAGTCATTCTCACCGAAATGCATCTCGGTCGCGATGCACCGGTTGGTGCTGCGCTGATTCTTCAGCTGCTGCTCGAGGAGAGCCGGTCGTTGTCGGCAATCGTTGCTTCGTATCCGCGTTACTCGATCGTAAAGGACAAACTGGATCGACCGTCCGTGCCGCTGGACGACGTGTACGCATCTCTTCGAAAAACCTTTGCGGATGCCGAGGTAGATACGCAGGACGGCCTTCGCCTCACGTGGCCGGACCGTTGGGTCCATGTCCGGCCGTCCGGTACTGAGCCGATCGTTCGCGTGATTGCGGAGGCGCCGACCATCGACGGAGCGAATGAATTGGTCGCACGATGTCGCGAGCCGCTGGATGCCCTGTCAGAAGTAGAGGTCGATCGCCTCGCGAGCGGAGAGTAGGCCTCGCAGTCTGAGTAGGCCTCGCAGTCTGGTATGGTCTTGCTCTTGCCGCTTAGTTTCAGGGTTGGAAGAAATCCCCAAACGAAAAGGGCTCAGGTATGTGCGGAATCGTCGGTTACGTCGGAGACAGGGCTGCGACCCCACTCCTGATTGATGGATTAAAGCGTCTTGAGTATCGCGGATACGACTCGGCTGGCGTTGCCATACTGAACGGGAAGGGAGTCGAGACTCGAAAGGCAGCAGGAAAGATCTCGCGTCTCGAAGCAGTCCTGGCTTCCAACCCCGTTTCCGGGAACTCGGGAATTGCACACACCCGCTGGGCCACGCATGGCGCGCCGAACGAGTGCAACGCTCACCCGCACATGGATTGCAAAGGTCAGATCGCCGTTGTCCACAACGGGATCATCGAGAATTCGACAACTCTAAAAGCCCATCTTGTTGAGCTCGGGCACAAGTTCGTTTCCGAGACCGACACGGAAGTCCTGGCACACCTGATTGAAGAGGCGTTCGACGGAAATCTCGAAGACGCTGTCATCGAGGCGCTTTGGCAGGTCGAAGGGACGTACGGAATCGCGGTGGTCTCGAGTCTCGATCGCGACAAGATCGTCGCCGCGAGAAAGGGCAGCCCGCTTCTGATCGGCCTTGGCGACGGCGAGTACTACATCGCCAGCGACGCCTCGGCGATTCTGTCACAGACGCGCGAAGTCGTCTACCTCGATGACGGCGATCTCGCAGTACTCACGAAGGACGGGTACCGCGTCATCGATCTCCGCGCAAAGGAGCTCGACCGCAAGGTTCACAAGATCGATTGGGACTTGAGTCAGATCGAGCGAGGCGGATTTGATCATTTCATGCTCAAGGAGATTTTCGAGCAGCCCGAGACGATCGAAAACTGCATGCGCGGCCGTCTCCTTGACGAGGAGGGAACGTCCAAGCTCGGCGGCTTGAACATGACCGACGAGGAGCTCCTCAAGTTCGACAACATCATCATCACCGCCTGCGGCACGAGTTGGCACTCGGCCCTGATCGGCGAGCACATGATGGAGGAGTTATCACGCATTCCAGTCGAAGTCGAATATGCGTCCGAGTTCAGGTATCGGAACCCGATCGTCAACGATCGGTCGCTTTGTATCGTTATCTCCCAGTCTGGAGAAACCGCCGACACCCTTGCAGCGATGCGAGAGGCGAAGAGCCGGGGAGCGAAGACGTACGGTGTGGTGAACGTCGTGGGATCGACGATCGCCCGCGAGTCGCAAGGCGGCATCTACGTTCACGCCGGCCCGGAAATCGGCGTCGCGTCAACCAAGGCGTTCACGAGCCAGGTAGTTGCACTTGCACTGCTCACGCTGAAGATCGGCCGGCTGAAAGACGTGTCTGTCGTCCGCGGTAAAGAGATTATCGAAGCCCTTCGCGCACTTCCAGAGCAGGTAAAGCAGATCCTCGATCGTGCAGAGGAGATCGAGCAGATCGCTGAGGAATTCAAGCGAGCCCAGAATTTCCTGTATCTCGGACGCGGTTACAATTTCCCTACCGCTCTCGAGGGTGCACTCAAGCTCAAGGAAATCAGCTATATCCACGCCGAGGGATACCCAGCGGCCGAGATGAAGCATGGGCCAATCGCGCTAATCGACGAGATGATGCCGGTCGTGTTCATCGCGCCACACGACGCTGTTTTCGACAAGGTCGTTTCGAACGTCCACGAAGTGAAAGCCAGAAAGGGACGCGTCATTGCGATCACGAGCCGCGATGAGCCGTCACTCGCCGGGAAGCTTGATTACGAATTCAGAATTCCCGAGACGATCGACATGCTGACGCCCGTTCTGGCGTGTATTCCGCTGCAGCTGCTCGCTTACTACATCGCCGTGAAGCGCGGGTCGAATGTCGACCAGCCGCGCAACCTGGCCAAGTCAGTAACGGTGGAGTAGCGCCTGCGCGTTCTGCTTCAGCTCGTCTCGCGCGCCGAAGTGCGCGTGGACGGCAACATGATCGGCAAAATCGGAAGGGGATTCGCGCTTCTCGTCGGCTTCACGACAACTGACACAGTTGAGAAGGCCGAGTGGATGGCCGAAAAGGTGTTCGGGTTGCGCCTTTTCCTGGACGCTGATGAAAAGATGAACCTCTCGCTTGCCGATGTCGGTGGAGAGGTTCTCGTCGTTTCGCAGTTCACTCTCTACGGAAACGCGGACAAGGGAAGGCGCCCCAGCTTCATCGATGCGGTGCGCCCGGAGCTGGCTATCCCGCTCTATGAGAAATTCGTTTCCGCGTTGCAGTCGAAAGGCGTCCGCGTTGCTACTGGCGAGTTCGGGGCAATGATGGAAGTCGAGCTGATTAACGATGGTCCGACTACTCTCTTGATCGAACGTTGACGGAGCACCGAAAATCAACATGACTCTCGTTTCAGATCTGGAAGTAATTCTCGCATCCGCTTCGCCACGACGACGTGAGCTTCTCACGCTCGTCGGCATTTCGTACACTGTGCAACCCGCCGATACTGACGAGTCCCTGCGTCTTGACGAGCTACCTGAAGTGTACGCCGAGCGACTGTCTCGGGCGAAGGCTGAAGCGATTGCAGAATCGAACAGGACTTCGCTTGTTATCGGCGCCGACACCATAGTCGTGATCGATGATGCGGTGTTGGGAAAACCCCGGGATGTTGGCGATGCCGAGCGAATGCTGGGAATGCTCAGCGGCCGCAGTCATACCGTGATGACCGCCGTGGCTGTCAGCTACCTCGGAAGAACCGTATCGTCAGTCGAGCTGGTTGATGTGACTTTTCGTTCGATCAACGACGACGAGATTCGAAATTACGTCGAGACAGGGGAGCCGATGGACAAGGCTGGGGCCTACGGCATTCAGGGATATGGCGCGACGATAGTGCGACGGATCGACGGTGATTATTTCGCAGTAATGGGATTGTCGCTCGTAAGACTTGTGGCTCTGATGGCAGAGCTCGGCGTTTCCTACGATTTCGCGCGGTAGCGCTCAGCCCAGATAGCGACCCGGGCTTCGACGTCGGCGACGGTGATGCGAGACATCCGGTCGTCCTTCGTTTGCATCGTAACCGGGCCGTCTGCCGGGCCATCATGGAAAGCGTCGACGATGAGATCCTGAAACTTTCGATACGGGCCGGTCCGGCGCGGGTCGGTGTACCCGATCAGCGAAATGACGGGAGTGCCCACCGCGACAGTCATGTGGAGCGGGCCGGTATCCGGTGACAACACAAGGTCGGACGCGTCGAGGATGCCGACCAGGTTTCTCAATCCGCTCCCCAGCATTGAAACCGGCTTCGAGTTGCTCCGTGAAACTATTTTCTCGGCAGCCTGAACTTCGCGATCTGACTTTCCGCCCACAAGCACTGACTTCAGCCCGAATCGATTGAGCAGGATATCGGTGACTTCCGCCCATCGCTCTGGAAGCCAGTCTTTCTCGGGCTTGCTCGTAGCAACAACAATAGACGCGAACGGGCCGTCGATGCTTTCGACGAAATCGTCCTGCCACGCACGTTCATGCGGCCACGGTCCAAGATTCCACCTAAGCGGCCCTTGCTCCATACCGAGCGCCGACAGAAACTCGAAATACTGGTCCTGAACGTGCTGTATGGGATGCGGCGGAATCCGGTCGGTCGTAAACAGCCAGTTCAAGTCGCGGGCTCGGCTCCGATCAAAGCCAAGTCGTCGCTTTGCGCCTGACATCGCGGTGATGATGCCCGCCTTGAAGTAGACCTGAAGGTCGATCAGAAGATCGAATTCGCGTTTCCGAAGGTCACGACTGACTTCGAGAAATGCCGAGACGCCCTTCGTTCTGTCGAAGAGAACGATTTCATCAACTGATGGATGTCCCCGGACGAGCGAGGCAGGGCCAGCCTGCAGCACCCATGTGATGTGACTCGCGTAGTTGTCATGCTTGATTGCGTTGATGATGGGAAGGACGTGCACTGCATCGCCCACCGCGCTCATCATCACGATGCAGATTCGTTCCCCTTTCGGCGGCCTCATGCCGATGCGGACAATGCTGCTGCCCGCACGATCTCGATCTCGCCGTCCGTTATCTCTATGGCGTCGCGTAAGCGCACTTTTCGCAGCGATCGTTCGAGGCGGGCGATGTTCGCGTTTGCAACCATTGGATCAGACGGCATGTGGAATCGAATGCGGTCCACGTCGAGCACGTGTGCCCGCGCGCCGGCCGTCCCGTCCCATGTTACGAGGATGTTGCGAACGTTCAGATCGGGATGGTGTGCGCCGGCCTTCGCCAACGAGGCGAGCAGCTTTCCTGTGGCGACCAGACACTCATGCCGATGCTCACCAGAAGCGACCTGGCGAAGGACGACCGATAAATCATGCCCGTCCTTGATCTCACGCGTGGCGACGTCACTGCGCCTGAAAATGCGGCCAGCGTTGTAGGTGACGAATGCCACAACCTCTGGAGTCGGAACTCCGGCAAGTCTGAGCCGAAGGGAGTTGATCAACTCTCGCAGCGCCCGCGTCGGAGGAAAGAAAAGGTCCGAACCCGTGCGGCCAAGCGCGCCGCCGCGCATTGCGTGACGGACCACGACGTCACCGCCTCCATTTGGCAACGAGATAGCATACGCGGGCATCCTTCCCACGAACTGTCGCGCATTGGGCTGCATCGCCGCATAGCCGTACAGCGTGCCACCGTCGAGAATTGACTGAATTCCCGATTGGCTGCTTTGAATCGCGAGTCCACGAAGACCGTCGCCGTTGAGGCGTACGTAACCCGGAAGAGAATCCGTGATTGCCACTATGAAGCGCTCCGCGCTTGACCGATGGCTGCGAGTATCGCCCGCGCCTTGCTCGACGTCTCTTCCCACTCACACTCAGCGACAGAATCCGCGACGATCCCGGCGCCAGCCTGAATCGACGCAATTCCGTCGGCGACGACACATGTCCTGATCGTAATCGCGAGATCCATCCTCTTGCCCCCGCCAGCGATGTACCCGATTGCTCCCGCATACGCACCGCGTGACACCGGTTCCAGCTCGTCTATGATTTGCATCGCGCGAATTTTCGGGGCACCCGTCATCGTCCCGGCTGGAAATGTCGCGCGGAAAACGTCCATCGCGGACCTGTTTCCGCTGAGCGTTCCTTCAACCTGACTCACGATGTGAAGCACGTGAGAATACTTCTCGATCTTCATCAGCTCGGTTACTTCCACCGTTCCGTATTTCGCAACACGACCAACGTCGTTCCTGCCGAGGTCCACGAGCATGATATGCTCGGCCCTCTCCTTCGGATCCGAGATGAGCTCGGCTGATAGCTCAGCGTCACGCTCAGGGGTGGACCCACGGGGCCGCGTTCCCGCGATCGGCCGCAGAGTGACGCGGTTGTCCGCCAGACGTACGAGGAGCTCGGGCGAGCTTCCGACTATCTCAACTCCGTCCATCACCAAGTGGTACATGTACGGCGACGGATTGAGCCCACGGAGCGAACGATAGAGCGTGGTTGGATCGAAATCGGCCTTGAGCTCGATGCGGCGCGCGATCAACGATTGGAAACAATCTCCGGCGCGAATGTATTCCCGAATCTTCTCCACGCCGGCGATGAATTCCTCGCGCTCTATGCTGGACGAGCCAGTCGCGACTGGAGCGGCCGCGTCCAGGACCAGCGATGCCAGGGGACTCGGTTTTCGAAGACGCGTTTCAATGTCCTCGATTTCGCGACAGGCATTTTCGTACGATGACCTGAGACCTGGCTCTGTCGTCCCGGGCTCAACGATCACGCCAACCACGATGCGCGCGCGCGACCTGAGGTTGTCGATGATCACCATCGCCCGGGTGAACACGAATATCGCGTCAGGGACACTCGAGGTTTTCGGTGGACCGTTCGGGAGGCGCTCGATCAGCCGCACGATGTCGTATCCGAAAAATCCGATCGCCCCGGTCCAGAAAGCGCCCACCTCGGGAACGTCAACCGGAATCGCGTCGGAGACAAGCCCGTCGAGATCTGCGAGTGGATCTGCTGGATTGCGGTCACCATGCCACCCTGCCTTGGGCGACCAGTCCTGGACGAGCCCGTCGCGCAATCTCCATGCGGCGCGCGGCTCGGTACCGAGGAATGTGAAACGTGCCCAGGTTTCGCCGCCGGCCGGTGAGGATTCAAGCAGAAATCCGAATGGACCGCGACGAAGCTTCGCATACGCAGACACCGGCGTATCTGCATCGAGAAGAATTTCGGACGACACGGGCACGACGATCCTGCTCGACTCGGCCCCAGAGCCGGCAAGATCCACGAAACTCTCGAATGAGGAGATCATCCGATTGCGAATACCAGGGCAGAATTTGCGCTCTGTGTCGATTGCCCAGCCGCCACACCACAATACCTTTCTCTAATGAAGCGACGGTCAATGGTGTTGATGCTCGCTGGAGCTGCGTTCGGCGTCACTGCACCGTCCGCAAAAGCACGCGCGCAGGAATGGAACGACGCGCGTACGCGGGCTCTGGTGGAGCAGGCGACACAACGCCGGGCTCTTCAAATAGCTGACACGGCGCTGGCCGGTTATCACGCGGCTGCCCACGGGTATCTGACATTTCTTGCACAGGTGGGCGAAGGATTCACCGAGCCGCCGAAGATCGTCAAGGCCGACGAGCTCGCACTGGAAGTCTATTGGCGGGCGCCCAACCTCAGCAAGCAGTTGATCTCCGGACGACGCGATACGCTGCTCCTGCCGACGGACATCAATTATCACCGCGATCATCTCGGAATCATCCAGAACAACTTTCCGGGCATCATCCGGCTCGGCGACGGCGACGAGGTCCGTGACGTCCCGCATCCCTTATCAGCCGATGGTCTGAACGATTACGACTACGCGATTCGCGATTCTCTTCGGATCGGTCTCGGGCCGAGGACCCTCGAGGTCTACGAAGTCCGCGTACGACCCAGGGACGACCGCCAGCCGCGCGCGGTCGGGGCAGTCTATATCGACAAGGAATCGGGCGAAGTCGTTCGAATGGCATTCAGCTTCACCCGCGCCGCGCTCAAGGATAAGGAGCTTGAAGACGTTAGCGTGGTTCTCGAAAACGGACTCATAGAAGGCCGATTCTGGTTGCCGCGAAGACAAGAGATCGAGATTCGGCGAACGGGGACATGGCTCGACTACCCGGCGCGCGGGATCATCCGTGGTCGATGGGAAATTTGCTGCTACGAGGTGAATACGCCCCTCCCTCCGGGGATATTCTCTGGGCCTGAGATCGCGCTCGCGCCACGAGGAACAAAGCCAACGATTCCGTTCACTGGAAGAGTTCTGGATTCGCTGCCGCCCGACGTTCGGGCTGTGACTGATGCCGATGTCGCAAAGGTTCAGGAGGAGGCGCGCGCACTCGTGCGAGGCCAGGCCCTCGCGCGAACGAGGAGCACCGCGCTGTCGGCGCGAAGTGTCTCGGATTTCGTACGTGTCAATCGAGTCGAGGGCATCGCAATCGGTTCAGGAATCACGCGTCGACTCGGCGACGGATTCGCAATTACGGGTAGAGGCCGCTACGGTTTTGACGACAAAGAGGCAAAGGGCCGCGCGGAGTTTTCCTATCGCCGAGCCAGTGGGGCGGGGATCCGGGTTTTCGCGTATCACGATTACGCGATGGCCGGTGACGTCAATGAGCGGTCGCTCACGCTCAACAGCATTGCTTCGCAGGAATTCGGAAGCGATTACACCGATCTCTATCACTCAAATGGCGGGTCACTTCAGTTCCAGCTCGCGCCCGCCGCTGGATGGACGACATCATTGGAAGGGGCGATCGAGCTTCAGCACGGCGCGGAAGTTCACGCAACGCCGGCGAGCGGACGGTACGAGGCGACCCTCAACGCAAACAACATTCGCCAGCAGCGGCTGACTCTCGCGCTCGATCGGCCGACGATGCTGGGGCCACTTGGCTTCGAGATTAAAGCGCGCGCCGAAGCGTCGTTCATTCGGTTCCGCAAACAACCGGTGACGGATTTTTCATCACTTGGACGCTTGTCATTCCGGGCGAACTTCGAGCGGCCGGTAGGTCGCCAACGATTCGTGGCCCAAACGATCGCTGCATCCGCCGACATTGGCGACGCATTTCCACCCGTTCAGGATCTAGTATTTCTTGGCGGTCCCGTCTCCGGGCCGGGTTATGATTTTCATCAGTTCGTGAGTGAGACGGGGTTCAGCCAGCGTCTCGAGTTTCAAACCCCCGCTCCTTTCTTTTCCATCCCCCTCGGGCGATATGGCAAGACGCCATCTAGTATGACGATCGCGCCGTTCTTCAATGCGCTCTGGGTGGCAAAGACCTATGTAGTAAGAGACCCAGCGGTTCATGGTGCATCTGGATGGCATCCCTCGATCGGAGTCGGCGCACTGTCCCTTTTCGACCTGCTCCGGATGGACGTTGCACGCGGCCTACAAGACGGTCGGTGGACGTTTTCGGTGGACGTTACGAAAGATTTGTGGCGAGTTCTCTAAAGGGCGGCGATAAAAGCTGATTCGCGTTCTGCGCTGATCAGTCTCAAAGCGACCTTCAGCGCGACGTTGTGGGTGTGAGATACCTCAACCAGTGACGACGCGCTCAATCCCTGCCGACGAGTGGATTCTTCCGATACTTGGCGATCTGGTGTCGTCAGAAAAAGTTGCGCAGGCCACCGATGCAATAGGGGACGACGCAAGCATCTGGAGCGCCGCCATTCGGCTCAATCTGGCTTCTGAAGATGATCTGCTTGCCGCAGTCTCGCGGCGATCGCGAGTGAGTATCGCAGGTTCGCTCGAAGTTTCCCCTGAGGCGAAGAAGGTTCTTCCTGAGAGAATTGCCCGGAAGTATCACGTCCTTCCGCTCAGCGCCGACACATCGTCAATCGAGATTGCGACGGCCAATCCATACGATATCGACTGCGAGCGAACAATCGCTTTCATGTGCGGACGAACTGTGAGGATGTCGCTGGCGTCACCGATCGTGATCGCCGAGAGAATGGCGGAAGTCTATGACGGCGTGCGACGGACCAGGCGAAGTTCCGACCGCGGGTTCGACACGATAGATGGCGAGACCGTCATCAAGCTGGTCGATCGCGTCGTTGCGGCCGGTATCGACGCGCGAGCAAGCGACATTCACCTCGAGCCTGAGGAAAATGGAATTGCCGTTCGACACCGCATCGATGGCCTCTTGCGGAGGGTCACATTGCTCCCCAAGGCGGTCGGGATTCCACTCGTTTCCCGCATCAAGATCATGGCCAAGCTCGACATTGCCGACCGGCTGAGGCCGCAGGGAGGACATGCCTCCGTCGGCATCGGCGGAGCTCGTGTCGATCTGAGAGTCTCCACGTTGCCTGCCTCGCATGGCGAGAAAGTCGTGATTCGCATTCTCGACCAGCGTGCAGCGATCCAGTCGCTCGA
>JBDUEH010000035.1:0-10828 GCA_040002555.1 Gemmatimonadales bacterium
GACCCAAAGCCTGAGAGACTCCGTACGAGAGGCAGTCACCGTAGTTCAGAACTGCCGGAGTGCCAACGCCCTTCCCGAATCTCGCATACGCAGACCGAGCAAAATCTGCCGCTCCAATGGAAAACGGCTCTACGGTTATGTCCAGCCGCTGTATCAATGCGTCGAGCGCGACGACTCCCCCGGGGCCTTTTCTTCCGAGCATTACAGCTCCAGCCTCCACAAGGGTCGGAGCTCCAATCAGCCTGTTTGGATCCTGTTCAATGGCGTCGATGAGTCGGCTCGCGGCCGGTTCGCCGAACAAGATCGCCGTGATCGCGGATGTGTCTATGACCACCGTCAAGCCGGCAGCCCGAATTCATTGTAACCGATAATGTCTTCTGGACTGCGATTATCCCGGTCCGGCAAGGAGGCGACCAGGTCCTGTATCTGACTGATGTCGTAGAGTAAGCTTGCCCTCCGAGCGCGGGGCCTTACCGTCTCCAACCGATTCCGAATTGCCGTAGTAACAGCCTCCGTTACGGTTTCGCCGGTTGCATCCGCCAACTGATGCGCCAAACGGTCGGTTTCCCGATTCTTGATACTAAGAGCCACTCTCGTTCCTGAGGTGTAGGTAGTAAAAATACCCCCTACCACCTATTTTTGCAATAGAAAGCCCGCACCATATGCCGGAAAGTGCTGGTCTCCGACACGGATACCGAGCTTGTAACAAGGGAGCCGCGGTTGCGTGACCTCGAGCGTCGCGGACCCTACGACCCATTGCTCTCCAACCAGCGCATGCGAGAGGTCGAGTCCTTCCACGGTGAGATTCTCGCCAAACAGTCCGGGCGGCGTCTCCATCCGCTCGACCTCATGCCAGAAGTCGTAATCCTCGCTGGCGTACGCGTACACGGCCTTATCAGTGCCACTGTGCGCGGTGCGGTCCGCTTGATCATCGCCTTCGAAGTTCACGCCGCGAATTGCGACGCGCGTCGCCGTCGGATGCTTCCAAATTCCCGTGGACACGAGTCGTCCCCGCCATTTCGACCTGACGAATGGCACCAACGTTTACTGAAATCACCCGTGGCGTGGTCACTGCTGCCTCATGACTGTTTCCTCACTCGTTTCCTGCGGGCGCTCGCCAGGTCACGCCGTGCGAAACGCTTTCATTAAATGTGGTAACTCCAGAGCATCAACGGCACCACCGTCCCGTGGACGACGGCTTCCTACAGTTCAAGTCGTGAGCGACAGGCGACGGCCGAGAATTACGTGCGTACGACAATCACTGTAGAATTGCCCTACTGTTGCGAGCGATCATTGACCTGAGGAGAAACCATGCTACCAGAGATCACGCTCCTTCTTGCACTTGGCGCATCACTGGCACAGAAGACCAGCCCCCGCAACTTGATGGATCGCGCCACCGTCGTCGCGCTTCTGGGCCCGGCGAGTACGTCGGGGACTCCTTCCGGCCCTCAGCGGGACGAAATGCAGGCGCTCGTCGACTAGGGCTCGTCATCTACCACCACGATGCAGACGGCAAATGGCGCGTGGCGCGCGATGCGTTCAGTACGGACACTCCTTCCGACGAAATAGCGACGCGCGCCTGAATGCGTGAAACGGCAGACCATCCCTTCCAATTCTTGAAGCTGTTCGACGAAAAAGAAACGATGCCTGATCTTCAGGAACAGTTTGGCCAGATCGATATCTACGTCTTCGATCAATTGTTGCGGGGTCGCATTGCGCCGCCCATGCGGGTACTGGATGCAGGATGTGGGTCCGGCCGCAATCTGCTCTACTTGATGCAGTCCGGATTCGATGTCTTCGGCATCGACGCAGATCCCGCCGCGATTGCGACGGTGCGCCAGTTGGCGGCGCGATTTTCCCCGCACATTCCACTTGACAACTTCCGCACCGAGCGCGTCGAACGAATGACGTTTTCTGCTGAATTCGCTGACGTTGTGTTGAGTAGTGCAGTGCTCCACTTCGCGAAGGACGACGCTCATTTCGACGCCATGCTTCACGAACTGTGGAGAGTACTCAGGCCGGGGGGCATACTGTTCTGTCGACTAGCCTCTTCGATTGGGATGGAGGACCAGGTCCTCCACATCGAAGGTCGCCACTACCGGCTGCCTGACGGAACTCAGCGTTATCTCGTTGACGAAGCTCAGCTCATGACAGCTGCGGGTCACATGGGAGGAGAACTTCTCGATCCCCTCAAGACCACGATCGTTCAAAATCAGCGCAGCATGACTACCTGGGTGCTCCGCAAACCGAAATCCGTTGATGGGACTTTTACTGGCGACGCAGGTACCGCTGGCGTCTAAATGCTCACGAAACGGCATACAAAAACCGGGCAGATCATCGACGTAAAGACCACCGATAAATCGAAGTTCAAAGGCGTCGCTGAAGAACCTGACGCTCGCCCGACGAAATCGAACTAACAGTTATCGCGGGGAGCGGCGTATCGATCCCCGTGAAGCCTGATCGCTTGCCGGAGCCCGCGGAACTCTCTAAAATTCCTGATCGGCCGAGCATCGGTGCTGTTAACGACTTTGTCGCGCAGAATTCATGGGCGTCGCTTCGTCGGGCAGCACCTATCCGCTCGCGATTTCTCCCGCACCGGCTCAATGACGACGTTCGAGCAACAGCTCCAGGAATCTCTATCACACGCCTACGAAATCGAGCGCGAGCTCGGCGGCGGAGGCATGAGCCGAGTGTTCGTCGCGACCGAGAGATCGCTCGGACGAAAGGTCGTCATCAAGCTTCTCTCCCCCGAGCTGACTGCAGAAGTAAACCGGGGCCGTTTCCGCCGAGAGATTCAGGTTGCCGCGCAGCTTCAGCATCCGCACATCGTCACGCTTCTCTCGGCCGGAGAATACGGGGATCTTGTGTACTACACGATGCCTTTCATCAGGGGGGAATCGCTCAAGTCCGCGATTGAAACCGATGGTGCAATGGCGATCAAGGACGTCGTGCGAATCCTCTACGACGTTGTCGATGCTCTTGCCTACGCCCACGAAAACGGGGTCATTCACCGCGATATCAAACCGGCCAACATTCTCAGATCTGGCGCACATTCCCTCGTCACCGATTTCGGCGTGTCCAAGGCGCTCAACGCCGCCATGCAGTCCGGTGGAGGAATAACTTCGACTGGGATGGCCATCGGCACGCCAGCCTATATGGCGCCCGAACAGCTCGCTGGCGACCCGGCGGCCGATCATCGCATCGACATCTACGCGCTCGGCCTCCTCGCGTATGAGCTTCTTACCGGAAAGTCGCCCTTTGCGGCGAGTTCTCCGCGAGGGATGCTGGCGGCGGTTCTGACCCAGGAGCCACGGCCGCTGGTAGATGTCCGCTCGGATGTCCCACGAGCGTTGTCTGAAATGGTCATGGCCTGCCTGTCGAAAGAACCAGACGGGCGTCCAGCGTCCGCTGGACTGCTGCTGGGATCCCTCGACTTGTTCTCCACTTCGTCCGGCGAAATCAGGACCCGCGAATACAGGGTCCCAGTCAACAGACGTGCTACGCCAACGGTCCCAGCGTCGAGCCTCGGCACGCGGGCCGGTGATACCTCATTATCGGGAAGCCCGGCTGTATCGGGCAGCTTCGCAGCGGGTAGCTCTGCGGTATCGGGCAGCGCTGGACCGACGGACAGTTTTGGCGCAGCGGGTACCTTCCCAGTTTCGGGCAATCCCCCCGCTCCGGTCATGGCGTCGGCCGGCACCATCCTCGTCCCCACAATGCCTGTCGAGGCGAACGCCGCACCTGGCCTGCCTCTGACCGACGAGGCAGTCCGTCCGAAAAGTGGTCGGAACAAGTTGTTGGTTGGCGGCTTAGCTGTGCTCGTTCCAGTTGTCGCAGGTGCGATTTTCTTTTCGCAGCGCTCAAGAGAAAAGCCCCCGGCTCCCATTCCGCCTGCAGTGGTTGCTCCTGCAACCGTCGTCCCAGCTGCGAGTGCTCCTGTCACTGACTCTGCATCGCCGCAACAAGCGCTTCCGCAACAGGCCCCGGCGCAAACTCCAGTGCAACCGCTTCCTGGGGCACCACTTCCTGGGACCGGCGCCGCTGTAACCCAGGTGCTCGACCCGAAGGCAATCGCAGATTCGGCAAAGGCGCGCGCTGCCAAGGCTGATGCTGCAAAGAAAGCTGCCGCGGCTCGAGGCGATTCAATCAGAACGAAGACCGAGCAGCAGATTAGAATCGGTGTCGCCAAGCGAGCCGCCGCAGCTATGCTTTCCAATGCAGAGGCAAGCAAAGCGTTCCAACGCGGCGCGAGTCGCACGGGTGGCCTCCTCGGTATTCAGAAGAAAGGCGATCTGCAAACGCAGATCGACGCGATTCGGCCTTTCCTGACGAGCGCGGGCCTGACCTACGACCAGTTCAAGGCCATCCTGAATGAAGCTGGTGTCAACATCTTCGACGAGTTCGGGCGCATGGTCCCCGAAACGCTGCAGCATTTCGCAACGTCTCCTAACTAACTCGACTGTTCGTGTAGGCGCAGATGGCTAATTCAGGCAAAAACGAAGCATCGAAGCCAAATCCAGAGCTAGACCCTTTCAGCGTCTTCATCGGCACATGGACTACGACCGGCACGCATCCGATGGTCCCCGGCAAGACATTCCACGGCCGCACATCGTTCGAGTGGATTGAGGGCGGCGCATTCGTCATGATGCGATCGGAGATCGACGAGCCAGAAATCCCGAGCGGGATCGCGATCTTCGGCACAGACGACAAGACGAAGCATTGTTCGATGGTCTACTTCGACGAGCGCGGTGTGTCGCGCCTGTATGAGATGAGCATCAAGGGAAAGGTGTGGGAATGGTGGCGAAATGCTGCCGACATGTGCCAGCGATGCGCAGTGACGATCTCTGACGATGGACAGACTATGCAATCGCGCGGCGAGTTTTCGCGCGACGGAAAACCCTGGGAGCCCGATCTCGCGCTGACATACACGCGCGCTGACTAGGACTACGACGTATTATCTGCGCGAATGCCATTGCCTGCTCCCCAGGACTACATAGATCGAGTTGCAATCGTCACCGGCGCGTCGCGCGGACTCGGCCGTGCCTTAGCAGAGCGTCTGCATGACCGCGGTGCGTCGGTCGCAATTAACGCCCGCGACGCGGAGCGCGCCGAGCGAGTGGCAAGAGAGATTGGAGAGAGAGCCTTCGCAGTCCCGGGAGACGTCACAGCTTCCGGCGCGCCAGAAGACATCGTGAATCGCGCACTCGAACGATTCGGTCGCGTCGACATCCTGATCAACAACGCCGCTTTACCGCTGACTACTCGTTTCGAGGCAATCACCGCCGAAGAGTGGCGGAGCGCGATGGAGGTCAACCTCACTGCGCCGTTTTTGTTCATTAAGGCAGTGCTTCCCGCGATGAAGGCACAGAACTACGGACGGGTTATCAACATCTCGTCCACCGCTGGACGGATGGTGAGCACTCTTGGCGGCGCTCACTACACGACATCCAAATCGGGACTGCTGGGTCTCACACGCGCGGCGGCGAAAGAGCTTGGCAAGTTCGGCATCACGGTGAACGCGGTCTGTCCCGGCATGATCGACACCGAACTCACGCGTGAGAGTGCTGCAGCTGAAGTGTTGGAACGATTCGCGAAAAGTTATCCGGTGCCGCGGCTCGGCACGTCACTCGAAGTCGCCGACTTGATCTGCTTTGTCGCATCGGAGATGGCTGGCTACATCACTGGTGCCTCATTGGACATCAATGGTGGCGACCTCATGATGTAGGAGTCGCATGAAAGAGAGAACGCAGGTTCTCCTGGGACTCGGCGCCGGCCTTGCGGTAGGCATCGCCATCTCTGCATCGCACAATCCGTCGCTGCTCAGTGCCGCCGATGCCGTTGCACCGGTCGGAACACTCTGGGTGAATGCGATCCGGATGACCGTGATTCCGCTTGTGGTTTCACTCGTGATCACCGGCGTCGCATCCGCATCCGATGTCAAAGCCGTTGGCCGACTTGGCGGGCGAACGCTCGCGGTGTTCATCGGCATGCTGACGGCCGCCTCGCTGATCGTGATTCCGCTCGCGATTGCGCTGTTTGCGTGGCTGCCGCGTCTTATCACGGTCAAGCCATCGTTGCCTCCGGGTGCAGCGGAAGCGGCGCAGTCACTTACAACAGGCGCACCAAGCATTGGGTTTGCAAGCTGGCTGACTTCGCTGATTCCGACAAACCCGGTGGCCGCCGCGACGGCATTTGTGGCGCGATTTTCGTCCCGCCAAGCCCGTAGCGTTGGACTATTCCTGTGAAACAATCGATCATCCACGTTGCTGTCGTCGTCCGTGACTACGACGAAGCCATACGGTTCTACACCGAAAAGCTGAATTTCACGCTCGTCGAGGACACTTATCAGCCGGCACAGGACAAGCGGTGGGTGGTCGTCGCGCCTCCCGGTTCGCAGGGGACGAGCCTTCTTCTCGCACGCGCATCGAACGCGGAGCAGGAGACCTTCATCGGCAACCAATCCGGCGGCAGGGTATTTCTCTTCCTCGCCACCGACGATTTCTGGCGCGATTATAATCGCATGGTTTCAATCGACGTCAAGTTCGTTCGTCCGCCGAAGGAGGAATCGTACGGTACTGTCGCGGTGTTCGAGGATCTATACGGAAACCGGTGGGACCTGGTAGAGAGAGCCTGAGACTTACGCCGCTGAAGCGTGCTCTATATCTCATCAGGACACGCAACTGACAATCGTTCCTGCTCAACGGAGTCAACAATGAAAAAAGTCCAGGTTCAGGGAGTTCACCACATCACGCTGGTCGGCTCCACAAGACAGAGCGCGATCGATTTCTGGCAGGGACTTCTCGGAATGCCCTTCATCTTTGAGCAGCCCAACCTCGGCAACCCGGAAGAGAACCATCTCTACTTCGATCCAGGAGACGGCCGGTTGCTCACGGTGTTCACGAACGAGAAACGGGAGGACGCGGGCCGCCCTGCGCCGCGCGAGATCGGCTGTATCGATCACATCGCGTTCAACGTTTCACGCGCGACTTTCCACGAAGCGGCAGCGCGCCTGACCGCGCACAACGTGTCCTTCTATCAGAAAGACCGCGGCTTCATGGATTCCATCTATATGAAGGATCCGAATGGAATGACGGTCGAGATCGCTTGCTACAAGTTCCAGACGCCCGACGGATTCCGCGATGCCGACGTGCTCATGCAGGCACACCTGCTCCGGACGGAGCGTGGAGATCACCACATCGGTGACGAGCACCTCGCGGACGCGATCGAGATTCTCCTCGCGAAGCGCGATCGGCTGCCCGAATAGGATCTACTTCAGCCGGGCCGACACCATTCGGCGGAACGTGCCGTCTTCGAGATACTTGCGAAGGTTTTTGCCCGGGCAGTCAGTGTCGGCGTAATTGTAGTGCCCGCCGATGTTGTCGAGCGGAACATCGAATTCGCTGACTGCCCACGCCATGACGTTTGCGATCGATGCGAGTAATGCTGGTGTCGGCTCCTGCTTGTTGTAGTTGCCGATGACGCTGATCAAGAAATGTCCCGACGGATCGTAGGCGGTATTCGTTTCGCCCATGAAGTGATAGTCGCGGCCTTCGTAGACCTCTCCGTTGAGTCCCATGAGATAGTGATACGGTACGTCCCACCAATTTCGGTCTGACGCACCCCACGATTGTAGCGCACGCAGCTTTTTCGGGACATCGTCCCCTACCCGAAGCGGCTGTTCATCACCACTGTGATGCAACGTGATGTGCGTGATGCGATGCGGAATACGCAGCCGCATGTCCGCACCGCCGGCGACAGTCGCATTCGCTATTTGCGGCGGCAGCGATGCAGTTGTCGCGATCTCGAGCGCGACAAGCCCCTGGCCGAGCTCACCTGGACCGTAAATAGCCACGACGGCGAGATGAGAACCGTTCCAGTTGAAAGCCGATCCTTCCTTAGCTACGCGCATTTCGCTCGAATCGCGATCGGACAGGCGAAGCCGCACAAAGTCTACCGGCATTGTACCAGTCGAATCAATACCAACGCCAACGACGTTGACTTTGATGTCATGAAACGACAGCGAGTCACCTGCCTTCTTGTTACGACGGGTCGCATCGGCCGAGTAGCCCAATGGCGGCTGCGATTGCCACGCAGAATGAGGAATGACCTTCGGCATCGGAACGGGAGTGCCGACGTGACCGCGAGAGCACGCGGCGACGAGGACAACAGCGGAGAGCTTCAGAGCACGAGAAAGCGTCATGACGCGACGATAACATGTCCAGCTGCTATCTTCCATACCACAAATGAAACGATCGAGACAACTTGCCGGCGTTACCCTTGCTCTGCTCATGACGGCATGCCTCGCGGGCTTTCGGCTCCCAAAGGCACCCGCCGCCGGGCCCGTCTTCCGACCGGAGCAATTCTTCATCGGATTCACACACGGGGATGGAGTTCTCGCCACGCGCGGTAGACGGGACAGAAAATTTTACGTGACCGGCGTCGGTCGGGTTGCCAGCGACGGAACTTTCATTCTCGATCAGAAAATTCGCTATGCTGATGGAGCCACCGATGAAAGATCGTTCCGCGTTCGTCGCATCAACGACCACGACTACGCTGGCACTCTCAGTGGCGTAGCCGGACCTGTGACAGCCCGCGTTGACGGGAACAGCTTTCACGTTCGTTACCTGATCCGAAAACCGGCCGTAACAATGGACCAGTGGATCTACCTACAGCCCGACGGTCTCACGGCGCTGAACCGTTCCACCGTTAAGATACTGGGAATTCCCGTCGCACACCTGTCGGAAACCATCACTCGAATGTGATGAGGCCATGAGCGTCGGCGAACAGGCGTCGTGACACTCCGGCAGCTACTCTCCGCTTAAAGCGACTGCGCGATCGCCTGCTCCTCGTCGTTCATCTCGGGAAGAATGTCGGCGAACAGCGGAGTGCTGAGGTAGCGCTCTCCCGTATCGGGCAGCATGCAGAGGATCGTCGACCCGTCCGGCGCGTCCTTGCATACCTCGAGCGCCGCGGCAAACGTCGCACCGGCAGACGTTCCGACAAAAATTCCTTCCTTTTGAGCGAGAGCTTTGCTGTTTTGCATCGCCACCGGTCCGGCAACCGTGATCACGCGATCAACGTGTTTCATCGCTACCGCGTCGCCTGCAAGCTTCGCAATGAAGTCGGGGCTCCAGCCCTGAATCGGATGCGGCTTCCACGCCGGATGTCTCGATACTGGCGAACCATCAGCATTCGTTTCCTGTGGCGTTCCACTGCTCATCATCGGAGCATCGGCGGGCTCACAGACGACGATCTTCGTGTCAGGGCTCTCTTTCGCCAGCACTCGCGCAACGCCCTTGAGCGTCCCGCCGGTTCCGAATCCCGTCACCCAGTAGTCGAGCTTTTCGCCTGCGAAATCATCGAGGATTTCCCGAGCGGTCGTCTTCGAATGGTAATCCGCATTCGCTTCGTTCTCGAACTGTCGTGTGTAGTACCAGCCGTTCTTCTTCGCGAGCGCGATGGTCTTCTTTACCATCCCTGTCGCCCCTTCCGCCGGAGGTGTCAGGATCACCTTGGCGCCGAGGAAGCGCATCAAGCGTCGGCGTTCGATGCTGAATGATTCCGCCATGACGAGCACCAGAGGATAGCCCTTCTGCGCGCAAACCATCGCCAGCCCGATTCCGGTGTTGCCGCTTGTCGCCTCGACCACAGTTTGTCCCGGCTTCAACTCGCCTGACGCCTCAGCCGCTTCGATCACGCCAACTGCAAGGCGATCCTTCACCGATCCAAGCGGATTGAAGGCTTCGATCTTGACGTAGAGGTTGACGCTCGGCGGTGCGAGCTTGTTGATCTTGACGACGGGGGTGTGGCCGACGGTGCCGAGGATGTTCGCAAATTTTGCCATGGTCGTTCCGGTGATTGGTCCGCTGCTGCTGGCTCAATCCCGAATATGGAGAGGCGCGCGAACGGATAAAAGGGTTAACCCTTTTGTTTATTGTCCTCGGCGTCATCCGTTACATGACCCGCGTCGACGGTGTGCTGAACAACTCTCGCAAAGCCCGCATTTTCGACGGGCCGTTCGCGTTCGGGTGGCGCGGTGAACGTAAAGAAGCTATTCGTTTGTCACCATGAACCTCCCATTCCCCCGCCTCGCCCCGCTCTGCGTTGCTTCTCTCTGCCTCTTTGTTATCTCCGCCGGAGCACAACAGAACATCGACATCGCAAAGCTTCAAAACGAAGCCGTGCAGCGCACGCGCGAATACCTCCGCATCAACACCACGAATCCGCCCGGCAACGAGGTGGAGACGATGCGATGGTTCGCGAAGATTTTCAAACAGGAAGGGATTCAGTTCGACACTGCTGTCTCGGCCCCTGGACGCGGAAATATCTGGGCGCGCCTCAAGGGTGGCAGTCAACCCGCGCTGATGCTGTTGCATCACATGGATGTCGTTCCTGCGGATCCGAAATACTGGGATGTCGATCCCTTTGCTGTGATAACGAAGGACAGCGTCATCTTCGGGCGTGGAGCGCTCGACACGAAGACGCTCGGTGTTGTTGAGCTCGAGGCATTCCTCGCACTGAATCGCGCGAAGGTTGCCCTCGACCGTGATATCGTCTTCATGGCGACGGCCGATGAAGAGGCAGGCGGCAACTTTGGAGCAGGATGGGTCGTCAAGAATCATCCCGAGGCGTTCAAGGGCGTCGGACTCGTTTTGAACGAGGGTGGTGGTGGCGATATCGACGAAGCCGGACGCGTGCAGTTTGCAATTGAAGTGACCCAGAAGACTCCATACTGGATCAAGCTCACGTCGGTTGGAAAACCCGGACACGGATCGACGCCGGCTCCTGAATCTGCCGTCAACCGACTCATTCGCGCACTCGCCCGACT
>JBDUEH010000036.1:0-10768 GCA_040002555.1 Gemmatimonadales bacterium
CCGTGAGAATTGCACGAACATCTCTCTCCTCGGCCTGACGCACCGTCATCGACTTGGCGCGGAACTGCTCGCGCTGCTGCTGGAATTTCGCTCGTGCTGCAGCCGAGGTGTCACCCTTCTGGCGCATGTCGCGCATCGAGCCGAACTGAGACTTACCCTGCTCGCGAATTGCCTTCATCTGCGGCTCGTACTTCGTGTGAATAGCGTTGATCTGGTTCTTCTGGGCAACGGTGAGCTTGAGGTCGGCCATCAGCTTTCCGTGTCCGTCGCTTCCGCCGCGCTTGCCCATGTGCCTTCCGCCCTGACCCATCTGGCCATGACGTCTATTCCACTGGGCACTGTCAGGACGCGCCTGAGCCTGTGCACCGGCAACGCCGGCCATTCCAAGAACTACAACGACGCCTATGGCAGCCGTGCGAAATCTCGACATTTGAGGACCTCCACAACGTTTAGTGCTTCGTGCGCTGTGCGCGAAGACAAATGGTAGACGTGGGGGTGTCGCGATTGTTAAGGGATTTCTCGGGGACAAAATTCTTTTTCTCAGGGAACTTTTTCGGCTCGCGGCTTCAATAGTTGGCCACGAAGGCGCGAAGAACACGAAGGGGTTCAAGTCGAACGAAAGCGCATTTTTGCAATCGAACGGAAAGAATTTGGGGTTGACTACGGAAGGTCGTTCCGTCGTTCAACCCCAATCATTGAATCTTGCAGCCGGACGAGAATTCTGATCGGGAACTGACCACGCGGCATCCTTCGTGTCCTTCGTGCCTTCGTGGCCAATAGTTCGCCTTACCCGGCCGCCGCAGACGGAACCGCCCCAAACCTTCTCTCGCGATTCCGGAATTCCTGCACGGCTTCAGAGAGGTCAACCGACGAAAACTCCGGCCACATCCGACGTGTAAAGTAGAGTTCCGCATACGCGCACTCCCAAAGCAGGAAGTCGCTCAGCCGCTGCTCGCCTCCAGTTCGAATGAGCAGATCAACATCCCGTGACTCGCCGGTTGCATGATCGACATGCGCAAGCAGTTTCGCGAACTCGTCCCTATTCGGCTCTGAAGTCATCGCAGGAAACATCTTCTGCGCCGCACGGAGTATTGCATCACGCGCCGAGTAGTCAACGGCGATCCGCAAGTCCAGCTTTCGTCCGCCCCTCGTTGCATGCTCCGCATTGTTGATCGCGCGCAACAACTCCGCAGGAACACGGTCGCGACGACCAATGATTCGCATCCGCACGCCGTTTGTCACGCAGCGCGCAACTTCTGAAATGAGATACCGGCGAAACAGACGCATGAGCAAGCCAACTTCGCGCGACGGTCTCCGCCAGTTGTCGGACGAGAAAGCATACAGCGTGAGCGTGCCGATGCCGCAGTCCGGAGCGGCCTCAACGATTTTCTTTACTGTGCGTGCACCGGCGATGTGACCTGCCGTGCGCATCTGACCCTTTGCAGTTGCCCATCGGCCATTGCCGTCCATGATGATTGCGACGTGAATGCCGCTCGGATGTGTTGCGCTCATTGTGAGTCGCCTACCTGTCGCGGGTCGCGCGAATCAGCGCTTCCATGTGGTCCAGGTACCGCTCGAGCGCACGACGTCCAGCCGCCGTCAGGCGATATTGCGTCTTCGGCATCCGGCCTTCGAACGATTTGGTGCAAGAGATGTACTCCGCTTCCTCGAGCTTCCGCGCGTGGACGCTCAGGTTTCCGTCGGTGGTGTTCATCAGCTTCTTGAGGTCGCTGAAGCTGAGCGAATCGTTCACGGCAAGCGCGCTGACAATTCCCAGCCGCAAACGCTCGTGAATAAGACGATCCAGTTCCTCGGCCTTTTTTGCCGGGGACCGACGAAGGGTCGAGCCCTTCAAATGATTCTGGGGTCGCGCGTCATCGCGCGCAGCTCCGTTCTTAGCCACCGTGTCTCCTGGCGATTGGAATACCAAACGCGATGTGCAGTCCGCCAAATGCGGCTCCAAGTATGAATGGAGCGAACGCGGCAGGAGTGAACAGCGCAATGACACCAGCAGCCATGAAACAGAGGCCCATCACCGGAACGATCTTCACTGAGAACGCTCCACCAGCAACGACGGCCGTTCCATAAAGGAGCAGCCACACTCCGGGGATGATCTCCATCAAGCCGGCACGATAAAGCACGAGGGTCAGGAGGGCACCCACGGCCATTGGAGGGGAAAAGCTCAAAACGAACTTTCGCCCCGGTCCGGAAAGCAGCGGCATGTTCGCAGCACGCGCCTTTCGCACCATCGCCCAGATCATTATCGCCGGCGAAAAAACCGCCAACGCCAGCCAGATGCTCAGCGCACCGGTTGCTGTCTCCGCTTGAGTCGCAACACCGGCCACTAGTATCGCTAGCACGCCAATGGCAACCATTCCCCATCCCGACACCGCCGTGAAGGCACCCGCTGCCTCCATGGTGTTTCTGATGAAGGCGAGGTTGTCCATCGCTCTCACGTGCAGCGCTGGCGACTCTTTCGATGGCGTCGGTCTCAGGGGACGGACTGATGTCATGAGAGTATCATACAGGGCCCGACCGAGGCGTGTCAAGTACTTTGCGGTTCAAAGTTCACGCACGGCAAATCATCACTGAAGGCCCCGCTTCTTAGCTTAGCGAGATCGGTCCGGGAAGCGGATCGCTCGCCGGAAAACTCTGCTCGACCATCTTGTCGAGACGACGCTCATCGATCGCGTTCGCAAGCATCGCGACGAGATTGCCACAGAATGCCGGAAGATCCTCCTGACGGCGGCTGGTGAGAAGCTTCTGGTCGACTTCGGCCTGCTTGTCCACCCACGAGCCGCCAGCCTCCCGAATCTCGTCCGCAAGTTCAGGATGTGACGTAAGCGTGCGTCCCGCGACAGCACCGGCCTCAACGAGAAGACGAGGCGCGTGACATATGGCTGCGACAGGCTTGTCAGCTTCCATGAACGACCGCACCAGCTTCACGGCATCTGCATTTGCCCTCAGGCCCTCCGTATTGCGAAGACCGCCCGGAAGGACGAGCGCATCGAAGTCGCGAGCTGAAACATCAGCCACGACGGCGGTGACGGCGAACGTGTCCGCCTTCTCCTCATGAATGAATCCCTGAATCTTTCCCTGCTTGAGAGAGACCAGAGAAACATCCGCGCGCGCTTCCTTCAATGCCTGCCACGGAGCGGTCAGCTCTACCTGCTCAACCCCATCAGTTGCCAGTATCGCGACTTTTCGCCCTGTTAGATCTGCTGCCATCACTTCCCTCGCGTGTTGAACCAAATTCCACATAGAGTGGTCAGGAAACGTGCCACGAAGCGTCCCGGAGTTGCAGTCTTGCTTCAGGCGCCCGGCGCTTACCGTTTCCTGAGTCGGGTGATTAGCGACCATATTTATCGCGATGCCTCTAGTACCCCTCTACGGCCACGACGATCTCAAGTCGCGACTCTCCCAGTCGGCGGAAGCGGGCACTCTGCCCGCGAGCCTTTTGTTTCACGGCCCCCGAGGAGTCGGCAAACAACGCCTCGCGCTATGGCTCGCCCAGCTCCTTCTCTGCGAAAACAGCCCGCGACCGTGCGGCAAATGCAGGAATTGCCAGTATTCCGTAGACCTTACTCACCCCGACCTTCATTGGTACTTCCCACGGCCGCGGCTCAAAGACGCGGAACCGGATCTCCAGGACGTCCGCGACGACTATCGGGATGCGGTCTCGGAACGAGCGGGCAACGCCGGGCTTTACGCGGCGCCTCCAGGGAATGACGGCATTTACGTCGCAACGGTTCGGGCGATTGTGCAGGAAGCCGCGATCTCGCCGGCAATGGCGAAGCGAAAAGTGTTCATCATCGGTGACGCTGAGAGGATGGTTCCACAGGAAGGCGCCGAGTTCGCCGCGAATGCGTTCTTGAAGCTGCTGGAAGAACCGAGCGAGAAGACGACGATCATCATTACATCTAGCGAGCCGGGTGCACTTCTGCCAACCGTGCGATCGCGCTCGGTTGCCGTTCGAGTACCCCTTCTCACCGACGCCGCGGTTCGCGAGTTCCTTGCTGATCCGGTCGTATCGGAGGCTCTCGACAAGACTGGTGCGCCCAAATCCATCAACGAGCGGACGCAACTCGCGGCTTCAGCGCCCGGAACCCTTTTCGGCGGCGAAGCGAAAGGCAAAGCCATGACCTCGGCGCGAAGGTTGATCGATGCAGCAACTGCTCCACTTGCCTCAACCCGATACGCCGCTGCAATGTCGGTCGGCACCGTCGGGGCCCGCGGCAGCTTCACCGACATCCTCGATTCCCTCGTCATCATACTCGGCGAACGCATGCGCGCCGCACTTCACGATGGCAATCCGGATCGAGCGCTGGCGGCGAGCCGCGCTGCGGATGCGGTTGGACAAGCAAAAATCAGGGCTGGCGGCAACGTAAATCCGCAGCTCATCACATCTGGTCTGCTCAGAGATCTTTCGGCCGCATTGAAATGACGCGCCTCTCGCATATCGATGATTCCGGCAAGGCGCGGATGGTGGATGTGAGCGGAAAGCCGCTATCGGAGCGAATCGCGCGCGCCGCCGGCGCAATCAGAATGAGCCAGACAACTCTCGATGCAATTCGCGCGAACGGACTGAAGAAGGGGGACGTTCTTGGCGTCGCCCGAATCGCAGGAATCATGGCTGCAAAGAAGACGTCTGACCTGGTTCCTCTATGTCACCCAATCGCGCTGACGGATGTCGGAATCGAATTCACTCTTGACGATTCATTGCCCGGTGTTCGCGCCGAGTCTCACGCGCGAACCACGGGACAAACCGGCGTCGAGATGGAGGCACTCACTGCAGTCTCGATCGCCCTCCTCACTGTATACGACATGGCCAAGGCGATCGATCGCGGCATGACGATCACCGGTGTTGCCTTGCTCGAGAAAAGCGGGGGTGCGTCCGGAGAATGGACGCGCTCCGGGCCAGATAGCGATTAGATCGGCTAGGGACGGTTAGCCGGGAAAGTCGAATCGCTCGGCGTCGCCGAAGTTTTGGGCGGCACTACGAGCTGGCCTCCCGGATTCAAGCGAATTGTCGAATCGACCGACACTAGTGGAGGCGCTGTCATCGAACTCTCCCACGGCTGATGCCCGATGTGTTCGCCAGTGTATGACGTAAACGCCACGGCACCGGCGGTCGCCAGAGTAGGCAGGGTCAATACAACCTTTACCCATCCAGGAACTGTTGCTGTCGAATCGTCACTTCCGATTCGATACCAACCGGCCAGGCCAATCACGCCGGACACCGCAAGAATCCAGACAGTTATGTCTGCCGCCTCCGAATGATCGTGAATTCGTTCGCGCGCTGACGGCATGCGCTCGCGAAAAATTCTCGATGCTCTCTCTCCGCTCGCAAACGTGGGATAAGCGAAGACTCCTGCCAGAGTCAAAGTGATCGCCGTGTACAGCCACATCTGGCGGCGCCCGGAAAGCATCGCCGCGACGAGAGAAATGAGGGCAACTACACCCAGTACGACGGGAAAATGATTTATGAGGAGATGAAGATATACCCAGTTCATTTCACTCTTCTGTCGTCAGGAATCGAGATTGTCGGCTGCTTCGTTGATCCGGCGAATGTAGCTCTCAATGTCCTCGTCCGCGTTTCTCGTTGCTAAAACGAAATTCGGATTTTGCGGATCTGTCGAGTCTGGACTGTTGACCATCAGATCCCCACCCTGCGCTTCAACTGCGGCCTCGAACTTCTCTACGGCCGACAGAAGGTCGGCGAGTAAAGCGGGGTCTTCTTCCGTGGAAGCGTCGATTCCCTTCTGAAGAAGACGTCCAGAGATCTCCGTCGCGGCACTGGTTCGCTCCTCTTTCCTGTGCGGATCGAGCATCTCGCTAAACTGTTCCGAGCCTTCGGGTGGCAGATTCATCTGGTCTCCAGTTGGTTGTTATGCCTGGTATATGCAAATCGCGTCCCGCCGCGTGCGAGCCTTGCCGCGGACACACACAGGAGGCTAGTTAGAGGCCTCTAACCGCCCCCATACGGAGAAGTCCACCGTGAACAAGATCATCATCTCGGCCCTCGCGCTCAGCAGTGCGATGGTCGTTGCCACTAACACATCTCTCGCGCAGTCGGCAAGCGGAGCTGCTTCCGCAGCCTACGATTCTTCAGCATTTGGAGCGCTCAAATGGCGTGAGATCGGCCCTTTTCGAGGCGGACGGTCGGTCGCCGTGGCGGGCTCGTCCAAGCGTCCCTACGAGTATTACTTCGGAACGACCGGCGGTGGCGTCTTCAAGACAACTGACGGCGGAATGACGTGGGGTGCGGTCACCGACAAGTATTTCGGCGGAACAATCGGCGCCATCGATGTGAGCGAGTCGAATCCCGATATTGTCTACGTCGGCACGGGAGAGTCGCCCATCCGTGGCAACGTTTCGCACGGCGACGGAGTCTTCAAGTCAACAGACGCAGGCAAGACGTGGACTTACGTCGGGCTCGCTGACACGCGCCAGATCGGACGAATCAAAGTCGATCCGAAAAACCCCGACATCGTGTACGTCGCCGCACTCGGCCACGTCTGGGGGCCAAACGCAGAACGAGGCGTTTTCAAGTCGGAGAACGGCGGAAAGAGCTGGAGAAAAGTCCTCTTCGTCAGCGATTCGGCCGGGGCGGTCGATCTCAGCATGGATCCGTCGAACACGAAGGTGCTTTACGCTGCGGTGTGGCACGCGTACCGCACTCCGTGGAAACTTGTTTCCGGCGGATCGGGAAGCGGGCTCTACAAGTCGACCGACGCAGGCGAGACGTGGACCAACATCAGCCGCAATCCGGGAATGCCAACCGGCATACTCGGCAACATCGGCGTCGCAATTTCGCCGGTCAATCCGAATCGAGTCTGGGCGCTCATAGAAGCAGATTCAGGCGGTGTGTATCGGTCAGATGACGCGGGTGCAACGTGGACGAAGACGAATTCGGAACGGACGCTTCGCCAGCGCGCATGGTATTACACGCGCATCTATGCAGACACGAAGGATACGAACACTGTTTACGCGCTGAACACCGGGATGTACAGATCGACGAACGGCGGGAAAACTTTCCGCGGAATTCAGGTGCCGCACGGCGACAATCACGACCTCTGGATCTCGCCAACCGATCCGAATCGCATGATTGAGGCAAACGATGGCGGAGCCAACGTCTCCTTCAACGCTGGAAAGACGTGGACGGAGGAAGACCTGGCGACGGCGCAGTTTTATCACGTGACAACGACGAACCACTTTCCGTATCGCGTTTGCGGCGCACAGCAGGACAATTCCACGCTGTGCGGGCCAAGCAGGGCGAGCGGTGGCATCGACAATTCGACGTGGTACGACGTCGGCGGCGGAGAGAGCGGATACATCGCCGTTCGTCCCGACGACCCGGAGATCATCTACGCAGGGTCGTACGGCGGGTTGCTCACGCGCCACGATCAACGCACGGGATTCGAACGCGACATCAATCCCTGGCCAGATAATCCGATGGGCCACGACGCAGTCGACGCAAAGTATCGTTTCCAGTGGACGTTCCCGATCGTGCTCTCGCCATATGATCCGAACACGATGTACGTGGGGAGCAGCGTCGTGTTCAGATCCAGAAACGAGGGTCAGTCGTGGGAAGCAATCAGCCCGGATCTTACCCGCAATGATCCTAAGACACTTGGTCCTTCCGGTGGACCACTTACCAAGGATCAGACGTCAGTCGAGTACTACGGCACGGTGTTCAGCATCGCCGAATCTCCAGTGACCGCAGGAGTAATTTGGGCGGGCTCCGACGACGGTCTGGTTCATATCACACGCGACAACGGAAAGACGTGGAAAAACATCACTCCAAAGGGAATTCCCGAATGGAGCCGTATCTCCATGATCGAGCCCTCGCACTTCTCGGCCGGTACGGCCTACGTTGCGTCGAATCACTATCAGATGGACGACATGAAGCCGTACATCTATCGGACGACTGACTACGGCGTATCATGGCAGCTCGTCGTTGACGGAATTCCACCAACCGAATTTCTCCGCGTCGTGCGAGAGGATCCGGTTCGCAAAGGACTTCTTTACGCTGGAACCGAGCGCGGAGTGTGGGTGAGCTTTGACGATGGAAGCCATTGGCAGACGCTGCGCAAGAACCTGCCGATCGTTCCGGTGCATGATCTCGCGATAAGAGAAGGCGACCTCATCGCCGCAACTCACGGACGATCATTCTGGATCCTTGACGATCTTTCTGCGCTACGTCAGATGAACCCGGCTATCACCAAGAGCGCAGTTCATCTCTTCAAGCCGCGCGACGTCTATCGCGCGGCGTTTGGAGGAGGCGGCAATGCAGGAACAGCCGGCGATCATCCCACCGGAACGAATCCACCGAACGGCGCCGTTGTCTTCTACTGGCTGAAAACATCGGGACAGCCGGCAGCGATGGACTTCCTCGATTCCAAAGGCACCCTGATCAAGAGCTTCACGAGCGCGCAGGATCCGATCGTCGCCCGTGATTCAGTTCGTGGGGACAGCATCAAGACGGCTCGATCCGACAGCTTGAAGAAGGCCGGCGTAAAAGCCGATTCGACGGTGAAGTCAGAGGCACGCAGCGAGGAAACGGCTCCCAGTGACGGGCCGCGACGGGCACCGCCGCCGCCGCGTGTCGCGAACAAGGCAGGGTTGAACACGTTCGTGTGGAACATGCGCTACCCCGACGCTTCAACGTTCGAGAACATCATTATGTGGGCCGGTGGAACGAACGGTCCGGCGGCGATTCCTGGCGCGTACACTGTGCGCATTCACGCGAACGGAACGACCGAGTCTCAGACTTTCAAGCTGGTGAAGGATCCCAGGAGCAAGGCGACTCAGGCAGACCTCGCTGATCAGTTCGCGTTCCTCGTGCACGTGCGCGACGAAACAACCAAGGCTAACGACGCGGTGAAGGTTATCCGAAACCTGCGCTCGCAGATTGCCGACCGTGAGAAAAAACTTCCAGCTGACAAGCGCGCGTCGTTCGAGTCAGGTGCAGATGCGCTGATGAATCAGTTGTCAGCCGTCGAGCAGGAGATCTACCAGGTTAAGAATAGGTCTGGACAGGATCCGCTGAATTATCCGATCAAGCTGAACAACAAGATCGCTGCACTTGCCGGAGTTGCGTCAAGCACCGACGCCCGGCCCACTTCTCAAACGCGGGAAGTCTTCCGCGTGTTGTCGGGACAGCTCGATACGCAGCTGGCAAAGATGCGCAGCGCGATTGGCGGATCGCTGCCGTCGCTCAATTCACAATTGAAAACGGCTGGAGTTGCTGAATTGGTCGAGACATCAGTTGAAACGCCATCGGCGGCGACGACTCAATCCGATGATCTAACGTCCGACGAGATGGAGGATGACGACGGCGGAGCATGAACAGCGCTGACAGGCGAACGGCGTTTTTAGAGAACCACCGGCGACGCTGCGCCAGCGAGCGCGCCAATCTGAGGCATGGTTTGACCCTCAGATAGGACTTGTTGTCTCATGGCCGCCGCGCCCATCAACCCGCCGATCCCCATCGACTCGACGGCACTGCTCGGTACGAGCATGAGGGCCCCCTTCTCTTTCAGCCCCTCCATAAGGATGTTCATCGCACGGAGATGGAGCGCGGTGGGGTTGTTCGCGTACGATTTCGACGCTTCCGCGAATAGAGTTGCGATCTCGACTTCGGCCTGGCCGAGGATGATGCGGGCCTGCTTTTCGCGCGATGCCTGTGCTTCGCGTGACATCGCGTCTTGAAGCGAAGTCGGAATCACGATGTCTCGCATCTCAACCGACTGAACAGTCACTCCCCATGGATTCGACCGTTCGTCGATCAAGAGCTGGAGTTCAGCCTCAATTTTCTCGCGACCACGAAGCAGATCAGTAAGAGAAGTGCGACCAATGATGTCCCGAAGGCCGGTCTGCGCAGCCCAGCTCACCGCCTGCGCGAAGTCCTGCACTTCAAGTGCAGCCTTCTCGGAATCGTGAACCATCCAGAACAGCACGGCGTCGACGTTCACCGGCACTGTATCCGATGTCAGAGTTTCTTCCGCTGCGAAGCTCGTCGTTACAACGCGCTGGTCGATCCACTGTGTGACCTTGTCGAAAAACGGGACAACCCAGAAGATGCCAGGCCCCCGCAAGCCGATGAACTTTCCGAGGCGCAGGACAACCGCCCGCTCCCACTGTTGCGCGACGCGCGGAGACTGACTCAGGATTCCTCCGACCAGTCCGCCGAGAATTATCCAGAGGGGATTGGTGGTGAGCGCCGCCATCGACACCCCGGAAAGAATTGACAGAATGAGGATCAGTACGGCGATGAAATTGAATCGAATGTTCTTCGATACGTCGATATTTCTGTCCCGCCTCGAGGTACCGGGGCCACTAATTACGATCGGAAGCATGGGCGTTCTTCTCCTATTTGGTTCTTCGTTGGAGACGCGTGATCACATCGTCTATGGTGAAGCCGAGCGCGGCAAACTCCGGAATGAATCGTGAGATGATGCGATCGAGGTCTCGTTCGCGATTTTCGCTGACTACTGACGCGGGCGGTGTGGCGCGAACGAATGTCCCGACACCACGCTGCGTTTCGACCACTTCGGTTCTCTCGAGTGCCGCATAAACTCGCGCGACGGTATTGGCGTTCACGTGAAGGTCCACCGCGAGCTGCCTGACGGTCGGTAACTGCGCCCCGGGCTGCAGCCGTCCGATGGCGATCGCAGTTCTGATCGCCCTCTCGAGCTGAGCGTAAAGCGGGGTGGGATCTTTGGGGTCTACTCGAAAACTGGTCATATGTACCATTGTACCATAA
>JBDUEH010000037.1:0-10741 GCA_040002555.1 Gemmatimonadales bacterium
AAATGCAGTGTCCCGCGAACATGTTTCCGAGCGTCGAATCTTCCCATCCGGGGACGATCATCGGAAGATTCTTTTCTGCGGCTGCGACCATCCATGAATTCTTCGGATCGATCTGATAGCTGCCGTCGAGCGCTCCGTTCTTGAGTATTCGGTACATGAACTCGTGCGGAAACAGCTTTTCGCCCCGCTGGTCGGCGGCCATCCACTCGTCGAGAACGACTTTCTCGATGCGCCGCATTGCTTCCATTTCAGGAATGCATGTGTCGGTGACGCGGTTCATGTGACGGTCGAGAAGGCCCTGCTCGTCCTCGGGCGTCAGGTCGCGATAGTGCGGAACGCGTTCATAGTAATCGTGCGCGACGAGATTGAAGATGTCTTCCTCGAGATTGGCACCGGTGCACGTGATTATCTGGACCTTGTCCTGACGGATCATCTCGGCGAGTGAAATGCCGAGCTCGGCCGTACTCATCGCGCCGGCGAGCGTGATCATCATCTTGCCGCCGTTCGTGAGGTGCGCGGTGTAGGCATCGGATGCGTCGACAAGCGCCGCGGCGTTGAAATGGCGGTAATGGTGCCGGACGAATTGGGAGACCGGCCCTCCGCCTGCTGATGCTCGTGCTTCCGCCGCGGCGCTGTTGGTGCGCGCTGATTTCGATTGGGTCATTACGTGGATGCTAACAAGAAAGGGTTTTCGTCGCGAGTATTTATAAACAAACCGGAAAAGCCTGATTGCCGCGAGGGTCGTCCCGGTTCACCGGCGTCGTCACGGGCGCTTCGTAATGTGCCTCGACGTGCATGTTCCGAGGACGCTGAGAACGGCGGACCGTATGATGGGAACTACGGGAACGGACCAAGGCAAATAGCCGGGCGTAATCGAATTTGGCGCCGTATTCCGGGGGCCTCTCCTATCTGGGATATGTTCAACGTGAATTCGGTTCCGTAGTTTCAAAATCCCATTTTATTGTTTCCGCCGTTCTCAGGGCGTAGTTCTCAGCGTGCCTTTGAACATGCCAGTCGAGGCGAATGATAAATCGCCCGGGATGACGCCAATGAACCGGAACGACCCTCGCGGCAATCAGATCAGCTCTTCCAACTTTTGTTGTTCCCAGTCTTCATTCACCTGTCAAATCCACGCAATGACCGACAGTAACAAACTCGTGACGCTTGCAGACATCCGGCAGGCAGCGAAAATCCTTTCGAAGGTTGCGACGCGGACGCCACTTCTCTTCGATGATGTCTTATCGGAGAAAACAGGCCAGCCCATCTGGTACAAGCCGGAAGGTCTTCAGCGCGGTGGAGCGTTCAAGTTTCGAGGCGCGTACAACTATTTGAGCTCGCTTCCGGCTGATATCAGGGCGCGTGGCGTGATTGCTCCGTCATCGGGGAATCACGGACAGGGCGTTGCAATGGCGGCGAAAATCTTCGGAGTCCCGGCAACTGTCGTAATGCCAACCACCGTCACCGACGCGAAGCGCAGTGGCGCAGAGCGGCTCGGTGCGCGCGTCGTGCTTGCGGGAACAACCACTCAGGATCGCTACGAAAAGGCAAAAGAACTCGCGGCTGAGGAGTCCCTGACACTCGTGCATCCGTACGACGATCCGATGATCATCGCGGGGCAGGGGACCGTCGGTCTCGAAATCGCCGAAGACATTCCGGACGTCAGGATGATTCTGGTGCCTGTTGGTGGTGGCGGCTTGAGCGCTGGAGTCGCGACCGCGGTAAAGCTCATGCTGCCGGACGTGTGGATCGTTGGAGTCGAACCGGTCAGTGCGCCAAAGCTCTTTCTTGCGCGTCAGAAGGGCGAACCGGTTCGGCTTGGGGCGACGGGTGGACTTGCCGACGGTCTACAGGCGACCGAGATCGGCGGACGTCCTTTCCTTCACCATCAGTCCTACATCGACGACGTGGTTCTCGTCGATGACGCACCGCTTCCTTTGGCGATGCGACACCTGATGGACCGATTGAAAATTGTGGTCGAGCCAAGCGGGGCGATCACTGCCGCAGCACTCCTGACCGGGGCGGTCAAACCAACCGGACCCACCGTAGCCGTTCTGAGCGGCGGCAATATCGAGTGGCCAGGTCTATCGACGCTCCTCGGCGGCTAAAGTTGGCTGGTGCAGTGCGAGCAGCGCGTTGCGGCGGCCGCAATGCTCATCCTGCAGAAAGGACATTCCTTGGTGGATGGCGCTTCGCCGGCAGGAGCAGGCTTGATGAACGCCTTGCTGATCCGCCAAACGACAAGGGAGATGATCAGGAAGTTGATAAGGACGCTGGCAAAGTTGCCAACGCCGAATTTCACCGAGCCGATGTCGAGTGTCGCTGCCTGCCAGTCGCCGCTGGGCGTTAGAGCACCTACGATCGGCATGATGAAGTCATCGACTACACCGGTGACGACTTTGCCCAGGGCCGCACCGATCACGACGGCAATTGCCAGAGCGATGACGCTTTCCTTTACCAGGAAAGCCTTGAACTCACTCCACATTTCGGTGTCCTTGTTGGGAGAGGTAGACAATCGGGAATAACGTTCTCGCTGTCCAGTGGTGCGAGTGGCAGACAAGCGCTGAGCGTCCGCGCGGAGAGCGCGATTTTGATCGAGCTAATGTTGTTCGCTGCGGGTAACACGATTAGAATGAAGGATCGCAACAGACCCTCTCGCCCGCTGGAATTGACACATATCCCCACGACTCGCAGCCTCGAACCGACGCTGACGGATATCCTTTGCGGATAGCCCGTCCCGTTCGCGCTTTGCGTAATAGAGTCGTATTCCAGCTTGCGGCGGGATTGCTCGCTTTTGGTCTGGCCTGCAGCGGCGGGACAGAACCGCCGGCATCGGTTGCTACGGTCGTCCTGAATGCGACGCCTCCGCTCGACCTCGTCGCCGGCGGGACTGAGATGTTTTCGGTTACGCCAAAGGACGCAAAGGGCAACTCGCTGATTGACCGGACAGTTATATGGACGAGCTCAGACCCGACCATAGCGACGGTCGCAGCAGGCCTCGTGACGGGCGTTGCGCTCGGTACCGCAACGATCACTGGTTCGGTTGAAGGAATTACCGCGTCCGTCAGTGTCGTCATCAAGGACGGCGGAGTTTGTGGCACCAGCGGGTGCACCTTCACTGCGCAGAACGGCGCAGTCACAGTCAGCGTTCCGCCATCTGCGCTCACGCAGACGCTCAGTCTCACAGTTGAAAAGGCCGCCGCGCCTCCTGCGAGCGTCCGGTTGATGCCGAACACGGCATTCGACTTCGGTCCCGGCGGAATCACCTTCGCTTCGCCCGTGACGCTGACGATCAAGTACAATCCGGCAAACGTCGCCGCCGACAGTCCCGAAAGCGGGCTTCAGCTCTATGAAGCGCAAGGCGCCTCGTGGCGAGTCGTTCCCGGAAGCAGCGTGAATCTTGCCGCCAGGACAGTCTCGGGAAACGTCAGTCATTTCAGTACCTACGCGGTGCTAATGCAGGCGAAGGTCGCGTCGGTCGTGATCACAGGCGACCTCACTCCGATTCCAGTCGTCACGACGCGACAGCTCACGGGCACGCCAAAAGACGAAGAGGGAATTTCCCTCACGCGCGCGGTTGCGTGGACAAGCTCCAATCCCGCGGTTGCGTCGGTCGACCCGTCGAGCGGGCTTGTTTCTGCGAAGATACCCGGCACCGTCATAATCACGGCAACGTCCGAGACAAAGTCGGCAACCGTCTCGCTGAACATCGTCCCAGGTCCACCGGCAAAGATCGTCCCGTTCTCGGGCAACAACCAGAGCGTCGCCGCAGGGGCAGCCGTTCCGAATCCACTCGTTGTCGTTATCACCGACGCGGGCAACAATCCGATCTCCGGAGTTGCCGTCGTCTTCACTGTTTCGGCGGGCGCCGGCACGATCCTCGGTGGCTCGACGACCTCGAACGCTTCTGGTGTTGCGACATCTGGCGTCTGGACACTCGGCACTGCCGCTGGACCGAACAGTGTCACCGTTACATCGCCGACGATAACCGGCGTGTCCGCAGTGTTCAATGCGGCCGCAGGAGCTGGCCCGCCAGCGAAAATTGCCGGCTTCGCAGGTAACAATCAGACTGCAACAGCAGGCGGCCTTGTCGCGACGAAACCGTCGGTCGTCGTCACCGACGCTAACAACAATCCTGCCGCAGGATTCACTGTTACGTTTGCTCCGGCGGGCGGAAGCGGCGCGGTCAGCGGTGGCTCAGCAGTTACCGACGCGGCCGGGATCGCAACGGTCGGCAGCTGGAGACTTGGCACCGCCGTTGGTCCGCAGTCACTGAACGCAACAGGAACCGGCCTGACGGGCAGCCCCGTAGTGTTTAACGCGACAGCCGTCGCACCAGTCGCCAGCAACCTTGCCGGTTTCGCAGGAAACAATCAGACCGCCAAGCCGAATTTCGGAGTCTCGATTCTGCCTTCGGTGATCATCACCGACACCGCAGGCATTCCGGTTTCCGGAGTCACCGTAACCTTTGCGGTCGCTTCCGGCGGTGGCTCAGTGACTGGCGCCAGTGCGATCTCGAACGCAAATGGAATCGCGGCTGTTGGAAGCTGGATCCTCGGCTCAACACCGGGTGCAAATTCGCTTACAGCGTCGTCCGGCACGCTGACCGGCAGTCCATTCACGTTCAATGCGACGGCGGTACCGGCGCCTCCAACTACGATCGGGCTCGCCGCCGGCGATGGACAAAGCGCCACCGCAGGTAAACCGGTTCCAATCCCGCCAACCATCAAAGTGACCGATGCGGACGGACTCGGCGTCGCGAACGTGGCCGTCGCATTTGCAGTTCGCAGTGGAGGAGGATCCGTCACTGGCGGCAACGCGGTCACGAATTCTGTGGGTGTCGCGAGTGTCGGCAGCTGGATTATCGGACAGGGAGGAAATTCTCTCACCGCGACTGTCGGCGGCTTGATTGGAAGTCCGGTTATATTCGTCGCGGTCGGATTTGCCGACGTGCAGATCGTGGTGTTCGGCGACTCGAACACCGACCTCGGTTTCGCGGGAACCGATCCCGCCGCCAAGGTTGGGTCCTATGTGTCGAGCATCAATCCGGCGATCCGACTTGCGCCCGATGCGCCGAACAACGCGCTTCAGCTAGCGGCAAAGGTTGAAACCAGGTGGAAGGCCAACCGCCCCACTCAGAGCATCAAAGCGGTAAATCACGGCATCGCGGGAACGTCAACGGGCGGTGGGCGCACGCTCGTGACATCTCCGAATGCGCTTACCCAGGTGGACGGTGTCACACGATTCCAGGGCGAAGTGCTTGGTGTCGCGTACCCATGGAACGGTGGCGAAGGGACGAACGACTTCTATCCAAACGGCTCCGTCCTGCGCGTTCAGGCTTTCGTTCCCCGCTCGGCCGACTTCGCATATATCTCGATGGGCACCAACGACATCGGCGACGGAACACCCGTCACGACAATCAAGACAAATCTCGAAACGATGATCGACTTGTGGATTCAGGCCGGAAAGCCGCCCAGCCATCTGATGATAACGACGCTGCCGCCGCGAATAACGGTCTCCACCGACAATCCGCGGATTCTTGCGCTCAACACGATGATTCGAGCCTTCAGCAGCAAGGGTGTTCGCGTGATCGACCTGGCTGTCATGACGTTCAGTCAGGATGGCACGACGTGGATGAGTCCAACGCTTCACGTCACCAACGACGAGCTTCACTATGCTGAAGCAGTACGCGACATGCTTGCCGATTCGATCGTGTCGATCATGCTTCAGTCGACGCCGCCATAAAACCTAGCTAAGGCACCACTCCTCGATCAGCGTCTCGACCTCGGCGAGCCTGTCGTTCTCTCGCTGGGCGCGTTCGACGGAGATCGGCACCAGTACGATCGAGTCTCCAGGGTTTTTTTGCGCGAGAATTCCCAGGTCCGCTGTGATGACACCGCCCATTACGCGATATCCACCTATCGTCGGTGCGTCCGCCATTAACACGATTGGTTCGCCGTTGGTTGGCATTTGAATCACGCCCGGACACACCGGCTCCGACGTCACCGAAGCTCCGCTCGCCCGCGGATTTCCCTCGAGTCGATAACCGGTTCGATCGGATGATGGCGACATGTGGTACACACCCGCGACGTCTTCTGGATTGACGCCCAGCCGAACGATGAAGCGTATTTCGTGACTGTCTATCGCCGGTCGAAATTTTACCGGAAGTGAATCCATCACCTGATGTCTGCGCACGGACTTGCGCGCGCCGACCGATAACTCGTCGCCGGATTTGAGACGACGCCCGTTGAATCCCCCGAATCCGCCGGGACTGTAGGTCGACTTGCTTCCCAATACTTCGGGCGTGTCGATGCCGCCGCTCACAACCAAATAGGCGAAACGGCCCGAGGCAATTTTCCCGATCAAAAGTGTATCGCCTGCTTTCGTCCGATAGACCCGATACGCTTCGATCGAAGCCTCGTTGAGTGTTGCGACAACGCCGGCTCCGCCGATCGCAAATGTGGTTGCTGAATCGAAAACGAACTCGCCCCCTGTGAGCGCGATCTCGATTCCCGCGTCACGGCGATCGTTGCCGACAAGCACGTTGAGCGTTATCAGCGCGAGCC
Source organism: Gemmatimonadales bacterium (assembly GCA_040002555.1). Classification (GTDB taxonomy): domain Bacteria; phylum Gemmatimonadota; class Gemmatimonadetes; order Gemmatimonadales; family Gemmatimonadaceae; genus UBA4720. The sequence continues at coordinate 6,564 of JBDUEH010000037.1, forward strand.
GGTCCATCGCGCCGGATACCGGGACTCCGCTTGCACGAAAACCTGTGCGGCCCAGATCCTGGATTGTCGCGTACGCTGGTGCGCGCTGGACATTTATCACGATGAGGGAACGAACCTGACCCGATCGCCGACGACGAGAAGGGCGGGGGAGTCTTTCGTCGGGTCGAACATTTTCTCGTTCGTTGTCCCGATGAGGTTCCATCCACCCGGAGTTTCGGATGGATATACGCCTGTCTGCGCTTCTGTGATGGCGACTGAGCCTGCCGGAACGCGTTTTCTTGGTGATTCGCGACGCGGAACTATGAGTCGCGGATCTAGTTGACCGAGATACGCCCATCCCGGCACGAAGCCCACGACCAAAGCCGTATAGTCTCGCGAACTGTGAATCTCGATCACGTCTTGTGCGGAGAGACGTGTGAGTCTGCAGACGTCGTCGAGGTCGGCACCGTCGTAGGCGACCTTGATTTCAACAAGTCTGCCTTCGGACTGTTCGTCGCGTTTGTCGTCATCATCGTCGGCCAGAACGGTGGCAAGCTCTTTGGTCAGGTCACCAAATGAGATCTCGAGCGGCTCATAGAACACACCCAGAGATGCGTACGACGGAACGACGTCGGTCACGCCGCGAATGGCCGCCAACCGCACCGCCCGTGCATGACGCACGACACGCTTGCTGAGATCGAGACTGATTCCTTCTCCCACCCTGACCGTTACGCCGCGATCCCCAAGCGGAGAGAGGATGGGGATCAAGTCGCGAACGGAGCGATGTTGATGCCGATCTCTTCGAGTCGGCGCCGGGCCGTAGACACCACGTCGACCGCGCGCGCGCTGTCTCCATGGACGCAGAGCGAATCGGCGGGGACTGACAATCTCTTGCCATCGAACGCTCGGATTGCGCTGTACTTCGCCAGCTCGACTGCTCGCGCTCCAGCGATGCCCGGGTCGCTGATTACAGCACCGAGTCTGTTTCGGGGCATCAGCGTTCCGTCGCCCATGTACATCCGGTCGATGAATGCTTCTCGCGCGACTGCGAGCCCTGCTACCCGCGAAACCGTTTCGAGCAGACTTCCCGAGAGTGCGAGGATTGCGAGCTGAGCGTTTGTATTGCCAACGCATTGGGCCAATGCATCCGCAAGCTCGGCGTCGTTGGCTGCGCGATTGTACAGGGCGCCATGCGGTTTGACGTACGCGAGCTTCGCGCCGGCAACAGCGCAGATCTTTTCGAGAAGAATGATTTGCTCCCGGAAGCTGTCGACGATCTCGTCGGTTGAAATTCCGATTTCGCGCCGCCCGAAGCCTTCGCGGTCAGGATAGGATGGATGCGCGCCGATTGTGACGCCGCGCTCGAGCGCCGCGTTCACTGTCATTTCCATCACTTCTCGCGACCCCGCATGCGCACCACACGCGATGCTTGCGGATGACACAACATCGAGCATTGCGGCGTCGCGCGAAGCGCCGTCGCCGTCGTGCTCGCCAAGGTCTGCATTGAGGTCGATCGATCGAGTCGAATTCATCGCCGATGGTTGTCGATGGAGGACTGCACATCCAAGATAAGCGTCATGAGCAAAAGCGTGGAACTGGAAAAGGCACCGGCCGGCGTCTGGCGCGTGATCGCTGCTTCAACAGCTGGAACGATGATTGAATGGTACGACTTCTTCATCTTCGGAAGTCTCGCGACGATCCTTTCCACTCAGTTTTATCCCGCCGGAAGTGCGACTGCGAATTTTCTGAAGACCCTTGCGACGTTCGCCGTGGGATTTGCGGTTCGTCCTCTGGGAGCGCTTTTCTTCGGCAGGCTTGGCGATCTGGTCGGGCGAAAATTTGCATTCCTTACCACACTTCTAGTGATGGGGGGCTCGACCGCCGCAATCGGTTTTCTGCCCGGCTATGCAATAATAGGATTCGCTGCTCCCGTGATCCTTGTGATTCTCCGAATGCTTCAGGGCCTGGCACTTGGCGGGGAGTACGGAGGGGCCGCGGTGTATGTCGCCGAGCATGTGCCGGATTCGCGACGGGGATTCTACACCAGCTTCATACAGACAACCGCGAGCCTGGGGTTGTTCACTTCGTTGATAGTGATCCTCGTCACAACGAAAATCGTTGGTGTTAAGGCATTCGCCGCATGGGGTTGGCGGATTCCGTTCATCCTTTCAATCGTGCTTGTCGCGGTGTCTTTCTATATAAGAATGCAGCTCGGCGAGTCTCCTCTCTTTGCTAAGCTCAAGGCCGAAGGTGGAACGTCGAAGTCGCCGATCCGCGAGAGTTTCGATACCTGGCCAAAGTGGAGGGTCGTGCTGCGAGTGCTGTTTGGTGTGACGGCTGGACAGGCGGTGACCTACTACACGTCGCATTTCTACGCGTTGTTCTTTCTCCAGACGGTGTTGAAGGTACCGGCGACGCAGGCCTACTCGATCGTCGCGATCGCCGTAGTCATCGGCACCCCGGCTTTCGTCATCTTCGGGAGACTGTCGGATCGAATTGGCCGAAAGCGCCTGATGATGGCGGGCAATCTCTTATCCGCCCTTTCTTATTTCGCGCTCTACCGCGCGATGCATTCGCTGTCGTCGCCAGTAAACGCTCCGGCAATCATTGCGATCATCGTCGTCATGATTGCATTCGCGGCAATGATTACCGGCCCCGTCGCCGCGTTCCTCGTCGAATCGTTCCCCGCAAAAGTACGCTACACGTCGATGTCACTGCCGTACCACTTCGGCAATGGATGGTTCGGCGGATTCCTGCCGCTCATCGCGACGGCGCTCGTCGCGAAGAGCGGGAACATATACGCAGGCCTGATCTATCCGACCGTGATCGCACTGATGACTTTCGTCATCGGCACGATCACACTGAAGGAAACTCGCGATCAGCGAATCTGGGACGAGGTGTAGTCGCCAAGATGTTCTGATTTCCAGACCATCGAGCGATAGATCCTGTTCCGTCCGCTTGGGTGATCGAAGAAGAAGATTTCCTCCCACTTGCCAGGATCGAGTTTTCGGTACTCGGACAATTGCAACGCCGCGTGTGAGAATCCATCCGGCTGTCTCGACGCGTTGAGCCCGAACATGTCCGCCTCCGCTTCTTGAGTTCGAGTGAAGGTCACCAGAATTGGCGCGGTGAGGAAGAAGAACACCGTGACAGCCCCGGCAACGACCGGAAGACCGGCCGTGTCGCCTATGTCGCGAATGCCCCAGTTGTCGCCCCATCGCGCGATGGTCCATCCAAACGCCCACCTGATGAACGCGAAGAGAAGCACGATCACGATGGTAAAGAACGTCACGCCCTTGTAGACATGGTTCAGCACGTAGTGTCCCATCTCGTGACCCATCACCGCTTCGATTTCCTCGAGCGATGACCGGTTCAGGAGATTGTCGTTCAGTGTGATCCGCATCGTGCTGCCGAGTCCGGAAACGTTGGCGCTGATGCGCTTGGACTGCTTGGACGCGTCAACGACGAAGACGTCGTTCGCTTCGATCCCGTTTGCGCGCGCCAACGAAAGAATCGGATCGCGAATTCGCGCGTCGGTGAGCGGCGTGACCTTGTTGAACATCGGGACGATGAACACGGGTGCGATCAGAATCCCGATGATTATGAACACGATCCCAACTGCCGCTCCCCAGATATTCCATGTTCGGGGAAAGCGCCTGGCGGCACCGTAGAGAGCCATCACGACCAGTCCGCCGAGGATGATGGTCAATGCGAGAGCCTTGCCTTGCTCTCCCATCCAGGCGCCGAACGAGAGGTTGGAAAGACCGTACTGGTGCTCGCGAAAAAAGTCAGTGTAGATCGTGAAGGGAAACGAGAGCAACGCGATGACGATGCTGAACTGTGTCCAGTAGAAAAAAGTCTGAAGCGGCTTGCGTTTCGACCATTTCTCGGACCGGTCGCGCATCGCTCGTGAGAGCCCGGACCTGAGGAGGAAAAGGACGATGATGATCTCGACGACGCTTCCCCAAAGCGGAAGCCAGTACCCGCCTTCGAAGTACGCGTCGGATGCGGCGCGCTTGTCGGCGGGAAGGGTGGCGAGGTAAGCGTTGGTTGCGGCGACAGGGTCCAATCGCCGGCCGGGCTCAACCTGCGCAGCAAGTGGGATAGACAGCCCCGCCGCATTAGTCGTAGTCATTTGCATCGAGGCCGCCGATAGAGGCTAAGTGTCAGAGAAAATGGTCTGCTTCGGTCCGGTAGCT
>JBDUEH010000038.1:0-10671 GCA_040002555.1 Gemmatimonadales bacterium
CACCACTGTCGCGGAAAGAAAGCAGAATATTCTCCAAATCATTTTTATCTCCATCGTTATGCTGCCATGCTTCTGTCATCTTCGATACACATTTCGAGGACGAGCGTTGCCATAACCTGCTCTTCCGAGGAAACCCGGGCGTCTTTCAACGCTACATCGGCATCGAGAAGCGCAGCGAGTGAGTGATCGAGCGAGCGGCGTGTCCAGCGGCTCGTTGCACCTGCCCACGCTGCAGCAGCCGGCCCCCATGGACGGCCGGTAAACGCCGAGCCCGCTTGTTTGAGCAGGTTAAAGTATTCCGCTTGGAGCCGTCCCTGTGACAAACCTTCGTCCAGCTTCGCTCGTCCCCAGGAAAGAGCCATTGTCTGCGTTGCAAGCGCCATCACCAGAGATACCGCGCTTGTTTTTGGCTGGCTAAGTATCAGTGGCACGAGATCGAGCGCTCTCGATGCATTTCTCTTTGCGACCTGATCGAGAAAATCGGCCATCGTTTCGCCACGTCTTACCCCCACGACTGCCGACACATCCGTTTCTGTTATTTCTCGTCCGTTGGTGAAACTTGCAAGCTTGTCGAGCTCGCCAACGAGTTGATGGAGGTCGGTTCCTGCCGCCCCCTGGAGGAGCTCCGCTGCGTCAGCCGTGATTTTTGTCTGAAACTCAGTGGACGCGTAGTGAGCAATCCATTTGGGTATTCGATCTGACGAAAGCGAATCAAATTCGAGCAGTGTGCTGCTCCTTCCCAACTCCGGGTCCGTCTTTGCTCCAGACGCTTCCACCATCAGCACCATGACATCAGGCAACGGCGTTTTGAGATACTTGTCGAGAACCTTTCTAGGCTCCTTCCGGAGCGTCGACATATCTCTCATCACGAGTACACGGCGATCGGCCATCATCGGAACGGCGGAAAGCGCAGCGTCGAGCGATTTCGCGTCGAAGTCCTGTGCGCGCCTCACGTCATAATTGAAATCTCGCATTGCGGGCTCGACTGCGGCAGCAGTCAGCTGCCTCATGGCGTCTTCCTTCTGGAAATCGTCTTCGCCGCAGATGTAATAAGCCCCATCAAATACGCCTCTCTTGATGGCGTCACGCATGGTCTTGAGGGCTGACGCGGACATACTGCAAATATAAAGGCCCGTGCGCCAACCTCGGGCTGGCTGACTACTTGGTGGCGGTCGCTAGTTCGATTGAAGCGAAATGAACGGGCGCCTGCTCTGCGAAAAGAGCAGCGGTCCACATTGGAAGGCCGGCGGACACGGACGCCACCATTGCTGTGCCAGGTGACATCATCGGAGAGGCAGCGGACTCAGGAATACTGGCAACGACCGGCGGAAGAACGAGATCCTGCGGAAAGTCCACCTGCCGAAGCGACAGGCCGATGTATCCGAGCATGACGATACTCGTAACAGCAATTGCCGCGCTGAATCTGCGCGAAAAGCCATTCACCTCTGACGCATCGGCCGCTTTGGCAAGCTCGAGTTTGTGCCGGAGTCTCGACGAGAAATCCGCTGAGGGCTCTATCGACGGCAGATTCCGGAACAACATGAGCGAACGGCGAACGGACGAATCCCGCCGCGAGCATTCTTCGCAATCCGTCAGATGAAGCTGCATTCCGACCAGTTCGATGCCTGGCAGGGTGTCATCTACAAACGCGAAGTGTTTTTCCCGGAATTCCCGACAATCCATTGGGCAGTGTTGAAGGTTCGGTTACCAGTACCCATGTGTTGGGCACTGGTTCCCGAATTGCCCTAACCTGCTACCTAGTCCATGTAAGGCGCAACAAGCTCGGCGAACGAATTTCTGGCCCTGTTCAGGCGAGACTTCACCGTGCCAAGATTGCATTCGGTAATCTCTGCGATTTCCTCGTACGACTTGCCCTCGAGCTCCCTCAGAATGAAGACGTTCCTGTGGTGCTCGGGAAGCTTCGCCACTGAATCTTCGACGATCTCTCTCAGGTGACGCTTCCTGTACATGTCATCCGGCCGCGACGTCGTGTCTTCGAACTGAAGCGGACGATCATCGTCCTGCCAGTTTTTCTGGACGGTCTGGAAGAGCACAAGCGGGTTTCGCGAGCGGTTTCTTAGTTCGTTCTTGGCCAGATTTGACGCGATTGTATACGCCCATGTAGAAAATTTCTTCGACCGGTCGAATCGGTGCAGATGACGGTACACCCGGATGAAAACTTCCTGAACCAGGTCTTCCGCCTTCTCGCGATCTCCGATCGTTCTGTACACAAAGTTCAAAAGCCGGGTCTGATACCTCTCAACCAGCTCCGAAAAAGCTCTTTCTTCCCCGCCGAGGAATGCTGTCACGACGGCTGAATCATCCATCGCGTGCAGCTGTTCGCGGACGGTCGCTCCCTGAAGCTGAACTACCTGCTTACGAGCGATGCTTGCCATGGTGCTACCCCCAAAGAATTGAGAATCCGACGAAGAAAGGACTGAAGTCAGCCTCCTTGTTTTGAGATCCCTTTTGCAACACTGTCTAATGCACGGGGTATGCCTACAATGGAACATTTCTAACTCATTGCCCCATAAACACTTAGCCCGCGCTGCGCGGGCTAGTTGTCCAGTTATGAACGGCCCATTGTCCCCTTATTGGGACACAATCAGCGTGTCACGCATTCCATTGGATGCGTTCTGAGACTCTGGGGTTTACTTGATATTTCGGAACAGCGCGGCAAACAGCAGGGCGCAGATCGTTTTTCCATCCTGGATCTCGCCAGTGCGAATCAGCTCAAGTGCCTCGGATATCTGGACGGCTTTCAATTCGAGGATTTCGTCGGATTCCAATGCAAGTTTTCCCAGCGCTAGGTTATCCGCGAGAAAGAGATGGATGATCTCATCCGTGAATCCGGGCGTTGTATAAATCGAGGTCATGGCGACCAGTCGACCAGCGGAATAGCCCGTTTCTTCCTGCAACTCGCGTTTGGCACAATTCTCTGGCGTCTCGCCAGGCTCGAGCCGCCCAGCGGGTATTTCATATAGAAATCCCTCTGCTGCGTATCTGTATTGCCGGATGAGAAGGACCTTTGTCGGCTCGCCTGGCACCTCGAGAACAGGAACCACCGCACTCGCTCCGGAGTGGCGGATCATTTCGAGCTCGCCCGTTACCCCGTTCGGAAAACGAACCGTATCCACATCCAGTGATACAACCCGCCCCGTATACACCCGCCGCGTGGTCATCTGGCCGATGGATGCATCTCCGCTTTCGAGATCATCCTCTCGGTTCTTCATGGTTTCACGTTTTCCAGTATTGCCAGCTGGCCTCTTTGCAATGCCTCGATCTGGGGCTTCAGTATCGTGACATCTCCAACGACTACGATTTGCAATCGTTCCGGACTGACGTGGGTCTTCGCTGCACGCAGAACATCGGCGGTCGTAACCGCGCCGATTTTCGCCCTGTATGTGTCGTAATAGTCGTTCGGCAATTCGAATGTCACCATGTTCGCAAGCGCCGCAGCAATCGCTGCTGTCGTCTCATACCGAATCGGGAAGACGCCTTCGAGATAACTCGTTGCAAGCGACAGCTCCGACAATTCGATCTCTTCAGCTCTCATGCGATCTATTTCTTTCAGCGTTTCCGCTATCGCGTTGCCTGTCACTTCGGTCTGCACCGCCGTCGAAACCACGAACGGTCCTGCCTGCCTCCGCCAGTCATAATAGGATGACGCACCGTATGTGTAGCCGTGCGCCTCACGGAGATTGAGATTGATTCTCGACGAAAACAGACCGCCGAGTACCGCGTTCATGACGACGATGGAGAAATAGTCGGGATGCGATCGAGGGACGCCAACATGCCCGATACGAAGCTCCGCCTGAGCTGCGTCGGCCTTCGATATGATCTGCGACCCCATTGCCGAATTTCCATGACGGTTCATGGCCTTCGTCTTTGGGGCCCTTTTCCCCTGCCATTTTCCGAACGCGTCTTCGACAAGAGCCCTTCCTTCGTCGGCACTCAAGTCTCCGACCACAATTATCGTCGTTGCATCAGGTGAATAGTTAGCCGCATGGAAGTTGACCACGTCATCCTGGCTGATCGCAGTCACTGATTCGCTGCTCCCACTCATAGGCTCGGCGTAACGAGAACCATCCGCGTACAGAAATCGCGCGAAGGATTCTTCCGCCAGCCCGCGCGGCTCATCCAGAATCTGCACCCTCTCAGCCAGGCGCTCTGAGCGTAAACGATCGATATCCTCTATGCGAAATGCGGGTGACATTATCACATCACTGAACAGCTTGAATGAATCGTCCAGCTTGTCGCGCAGAACCGTCATGCTTGCCACTGTACTGTCCCAGTCAGCACCGACTTCGAGAGAGGTCCCGAGTCGCTCCAGTTCGAGAATGAGTCGGGTTCCATCTATCCCATTCGTTCCGTCTCGCAGCGCCTGTGCAGTCAGCTCACCGAGGCCCTCTTTTCCTTCAGGATCGGAAATCGCCGTTGCGTCGATGACAGCGAGCACCGTTACAACAGGCAACTTCCTGACGGGAGCGACGACTACCCTGATTCCATTATCAAGAGATCTAATCTCGAATTTTGGGAAATGATATTCGCGCGACGGGCCGGGTTGTGGTCTTGCCTGGTTCATGAAACAGGGACCTCGGCGTCTCCTGATTCAGGTTGCACTCGCGGTATGTAGATCAGCGTGGCCCTGTTTTCTGGAATCAGCCGGTCCCGAATGAATTTGTTCACGCGATCTGTAGTGACCGCAGAGTATTTGTCGGTTTGATCGTTGACCATGTTGGCATCGCCGAGTAGTGTCGCGAACATCGACAAACGATCTGCGCGCTCGCTGGCCGTTTGCATTGCAGAAATCGTATCGGTTCGGATTAGCGCAATAGCGCGTTCCACTTCGGCATCGGAGACACCATCGCGGAGTAGTGCGTCGAGCTCATTCACTATCTCCTGTTCGAGCTTTTCCGCCGAAACCTCTGGTCGTCCCGTCACATCTATCACCAGAAGGTCCGCCCCCTTCGCAAGATCGAACGTGAACGCAGCTGCGTCGGCAGCGGTCTGCCGTTCTCTGACCAGCGACCGGTAAAGCCGGCTTCCACGCCGCATTCCCAGAATCGCTCCGGTCACGCTCGCGGCGTAGTACTCCTCGCTTCCGAAAACCGGAGACCGGAAGGCTATGTAGATACGCGGAAGGCTCACGTCGTCCTCGACGACGTTTCGGAGCGGTTTCCCGAAGATTGGCGGCAGGTTCATGGCCGGGAGAGTCGGCCGACCAGCGCCTCTCGGAATTGGACTGAAGTATTTCTTGACCAGGGTCTTTGCCTCTTCTGTATCGAAATCACCTGCTATCGACAGCACCGCATTGTCGGGCGTGTAGTAGGTGCGAAAGAATTGAGCGACATCATCGAGCGACGCCTCAGACAGATGTTCCATCGATCCGATGAGCGAATGATGAAAAGGATGCGACTCAGGAAACGCGAGCTCCTGCAGTTTCTCCCAGCAGGTTCCGTATGGCTGGTTGTCCACCGACCATCGCCGCTCGTTCTTCACAACGTCTCTCTGCGTATCGAGCTTTGTCTGGTTCATCGCCGGAAGGAGGGCGCCCATGCGGTCGGCTTCGAGCCATAACGCAATTGCGAGCTGGTTCGATGGAACGGTCTCGAAATAGTTGGTCCGTTCTAGCCACGTCGATCCGTTGAGGGTGCCCCCGGCACGCTGCACAAGTTCGAAATGTTCGTTGGCTCCTACGTTTGCCGATCCCTGAAACAGCATGTGCTCGAACAGATGTGCGAAACCGGTTCGTCCAGGTTTTTCATTCGCCGAGCCGACGTGATACCAGAGATTTACTGCGACAATCGGTGCCGTATTGTCCTGGGACAGCGTCACTCGCAGACCGTTTTCCAGCTCGAAGTTTTCTACAAGTATTCGCATGCAAATAGATTGATGGTGTTCAGGCAGAGTAACCCAATCACCGCATGGTCTCAATTGTCGGGAGTAAGACGCTGTCGATTCTAGTTCTTGTAGCGGTTAGCACGGTGATTCTGGTTTTGGCGTTTGTTGGCGTCGTCTCCGTGTTTCAGGAACGAATTGCCTTTCAGCCACAGGGTCCGCCGTATCCATCGCCGGGAGATACAAGACGGGAGGACTATCGGGCCAGCGATGGACAACCCCTGTTCGCCTACATCGTAGGCGATCCCGCGAACGCGACTGGTCTGTTGCTTGTCTTTCACGGCAACGCCGACATGGCCGCACGACAAATTGATTGGGCCCGCGACGTTCTGAGCAGAACGGGCCTGGCAGTGATGGTTGCGGAGTACCGCGGATACGCTAGCCTCGCAGGAAAGCCGTCCTATGTCGCCTCCCAGCTCGACGCGGATGCAGCATATGCCTTCGCAATCGGAGATCTTCACGTACCCGCTGACCGAATCGCATTTTTTGGCCACTCCCTTGGTACCGCTGTCGCCGCTGAGCTGGCAACCCGGCATCGCCCCTTTGCGCTGGTCTTGCAATCTCCGTTTACCTCGGCGCGAGATATGGCCCGCTTGCTGGTTGGACGCCGCCCAGGCACGCTTTCATGGAATCTCTTTTCCCGAATTCACTTTGACACCATCGAGAGAGTGAAGACCCTGGACGTTCCAGTCTCAGTCGCACATGGCGGCCGTGATCGCCTCATTTCATCGTCGATGGGACTTCGGGTCTTTGAGGCGGCACACACCAAGGGTCAGTGGCTGCTTGTTCCTGAAGCATCTCACAACGATGTCTCGACACATGGCGAAGCATATTGGAAATGGTTGACCCAGGCCTTGGCCTCGCGAACGGGAACGACCTCCTTTCAATGACAAAGGACTCGCCAGTTGCGCGAGCCCTTTGATTGTCCAGGTCACTGGTTTACTGGCTTATCGGCTGACCGAAGAAATCCCTGATTGAGATTGGCCCTGCATTTACCGCCCTGAGGCCTTCTTCGATACTTTTTCGGTCACCTACTACTACGATTGCGAGGTTCGCAGGATTGATGTATTGCCTCGCCACACGCTGCACGTCCCCCTGCGTTACGGCTTCGATGTTCGACACATAGTTGTTGTAGTAGTCGAGCGGGAGGCCGTAGAGAGCCACCGGGACAAGTTGATTGGCGATCTGTTGAGTGGTCTCGAAATCACCCGGCATCCCAAGCTGGAGATAACGTTTCGATTTTCGGAGCTCGATTGTTGGAACAGTATCACGAATCGCATTGAGCTCATTCATGAACTCTACCAGACCCGAATCCGTCTTGGCCGCAACGATTTCCGCGGACGCAGTGAACGGGCCCGCCGATTGCCGCATGTCGAATCGTGACCGAGCCCCGTACGTATACCCGTGCTTTTCGCGAAGATTCTGATTCAGCCTGCTCGTGAACGAGCCGCCAAGAATCGTGTTGAGAACGTTCAGTGCGAAGTAGTCCTTGGTGGAACGCGGAACACCGATGTTTCCGATCCGGAATGAAGACTGAGCCGCACCCGGCTTGTCGATCAGGTACACGGTAGTTGCAGTCGCGTTGGGACCGTCCGAAAAGCTGTATGGTGCAACCGCGCCTTTCTGCCATCCACCAAACAAGGCATTGATCTTTCGTTCGATCTGGGCAGGCGTGACATCGCCCACAATGATCAGAGTCGAATTGTTTGGAAGGAAATTGGTCTGATAGAACGAACGGAGATCGGCCGTCGTCATTCCGTTGATCGACGCTTCGTTGCCTGTCAGCTGATGACCGTAGGGATGGCCTGTTCCGTAAAGAATTGCCGCGTACGCCTGGTCGGCAATTGCTGTCGGTCTGTCCTTGAGCTGAATCAAGCTGGTCAGCCTGTTCTTCTTCACGCGTTGAAAATCCTGGTCGGGAAACGCTGGCCTGAGAGCGACATCCGCAAACAGAGCCAGCGCGCTATCGAGCTGCGAAGTTGGAGTATGCAGTGAAACGGTCGATGCATCCCACGAGCTGTTCGAGTTCAGGTTGATGCCAAGGAATGCAGTCTGATCCGCGATCTGAAGGCTAGTACGGGTTGACGTTCCCTCAGTGAGCATCGATGACGTCAGGTTTCCGACTCCTCCTTTGCTGGACGGATCAACCGTTCCGCCTCTGCCAACCACCAGGATGAAATCCGCGAGCGGCAATTCATGCTGCTGCACGATCATGAGCTTGAGCCCGTTCGGGAGCTCTCTCGTGACGATCGGAGGCAGTGACACCCTTGGCGGCGGACCAAGCGTCGGGACTTTGGTCCTGTCGATCGTTTGAGCGGATCCAGCGGGCGCTGTTACGGTGAAGCCGAGCAGCGTGGCTGCCACTGCAATTCGACGGGAGGTCATTGGCTGCCTCCCTTACCCGTAAGCATCAAGTCACGTTTTCCTTCTGGCACGACGGTAAGGACCAGCTTGTGCTGGCCCAGGTATTTGCGCGCAACGCGTTGTACATCCGCTCGTGTAACCCCCTCATATCTCGCGGCATCACGCTGAACGTAATCCGGCGTGCCTGCGAGATAGTTGTATCGGTTCAGCAGATCTGCCTTGCCATGGACGCTGGCAATCCTGTTGAGAAAGCTGCTGCGGTATGAATTCTTGGCGCGCGCAATCTCACGCTCTGTAACTGGCTCGTTCATCAGCTTGTTGATTTCCTCGTTGATGACCTTGTCGATCGCGGCAAGGCTCTGTCCAGGCTTCGGAGTTACGTCGACTTCGAACTTGCTCGCCAACCTTGCTGACTGCTGTGACGCGCGAATGCTCTGCACGACCTGCATGTCGTAGACAAGGCGCTTGTAGAGCCGCGAATTCTTGTCACTGGCAAGAATTGAAGCCAGAATGTCCAGCGGTGCGTCGTCCCTGCTGAACTCTTTTGGTGTCGGCCACTCGTAAAAAGCTCGTGGCAGCTGTACGCGATCCTCCGCAACGAGGAACGTGTCACGCGCTAGCACCACCGGAACAACGTTTGGACGTGCCGGCAGCGCCGGACCGCGCGGAATGTTGCCGAAATACTGATTGATCAGCTGCTTCGTCGTTATTGGATCAAAATCGCCGGCAATTGACAGCGTCGCGTTGTTCGGCGCGTAGTACGTGCGAAAGAAGTTCTTCACGTCCTCTACTGAGGCCGCACTCAGATCTGCCATGGATCCGATCACGGACCACGAGTACGGGTGCCCTTTCGGATATAACGCAGCAAGAATGATCTCGTCAGAAATTCCATACGGGGAATTGTCTACGCCTTCACGACGCTCGTTCTTCACGACATCGCGCTGGAGATCGACCTTCTCCTTGTCCATCGTCGACAGCAGATAGCCCATTCGGTCTGAATCCAGCCACAGCGCAAGTGGTAGAGCGTTCGACGGAATGTCCTCGTAGTAGTTCGTGCGATCCTCGGCCGTGGAGGCGTTGTTGTCACCGCCCGCAGCCTCGAGTTCCTTGTCGAACACGCCGTTAGGAACGTGCTCAGACCCCATGAACATCAGGTGTTCGAACAGATGCGCAAACCCGGTGCGGCCAAGCTTCTCATCGCCGGAGCCAACGTGGTACCAGGTGTTGACCGAGATGATTGGAGTTGAATGGTCCTCGTGAAGAATCACCTCGAGCCCGTTGGGCAGCGTGTATTTCTCGAACTTGATACGCGGAATGGTCTGTGCACCCCCCTGCGCGGCAACCGCCACCATTAAGTAGCAAAATGATACTAATAGTCGTTTCACATTTTCCTCTCAAATAGGAATGCCAATGGAGCTTTCACCGATTCACCTAGCATGTAGCGCCAGCGCTTTTCGCCGTTTGGTGAGATCGGACTTGTCAGGGTTGGAGAAGTGTAGGTCGTGATTCCGAATCGCCTTCCAAGAATTGACAATCTCAGCATGTGAAAAGGGTCGCTCACCAGAATGGCAGATGTTATTCCGCGACGGACAAGGATATCCGATACAGCGATCATCGATTCACGAGTCGTTCTTCCCTTGTTCTCCAGAACGATCGCCGTGTCGGGAACGCCATGCTTTCTCGCATACGTACGCCCAACCGCTGCCTCACTCGTAGTGTCGCCGTATCCCGTGCCACCCGTAACAATGAGCAGCTTACCCATGCCACGGTTCCACAGATCGATGCCGTGATCCAGCCGGGCGCGAAGAACCGGTGAGGGACGGCCGTCATACTGTGCGGCTCCCAGCACGACGATCGATCCGGCTGGTTTTGCCTGGTCCCATTTGCTCCACACCAGTACAGCACACATCCAGCCAGCCCATATCACTACGAGAGTGACAAAACTGCCCGACAAAATCCGCCAGAATACCCGCCCTGCCTGAGCCATCTCTGAAAGTACTTAGAACGAAACCGTTGAGTGTGGCTCCGGGCATGTGACGGAATAGCCCCTCGACGTCAATCCAGTCTGATACTCATCCTGAACGGCCGCCTCTCCGTGAACCAGCCACAAAGGGCCGAACGAAGGAGATCCCGCTTTGACTTTGTCGATCCAGGCGTTCAGTTCGGTTCGATCCGCATGCGCGCTATACCCGTTGATTACTTCCACTTGCGCGCGAAGCGGGACTTCCTCCCCGTAAATCTTCAGCACCGGTTGTCGCTCGACAATTCTCCGCCCAAGCGTGTGCTCCGCCTGGAATCCAACGATGAGAATCGTGTTGCGTGGGTCGCTCGCGCCATTGGCCAGATGGTGGAGTATTCTGCCGGCTTCGACCATGCCCGACGCCGCGATCACGATCATCGGGCCCT
>JBDUEH010000039.1:0-10647 GCA_040002555.1 Gemmatimonadales bacterium
ATCTTGGAAACGAGCCGGAAATCCGTACTACCAGCGGTGGCGGCAAAGTCGCGACATTTTCGCTGGCAACCAGCAGGTCGTGGAACGGCGCTGGTGGCGAGAAGCAGGAAAAGACCGAGTGGCATCGCTGTGTCGCCTGGAACGGAAAAACGAGCGGCACCGGACTGGCCGACGTCGTCGAGAAGTACTGCAAGAAGGGCGAGCGCGTGTTCGTCGAAGGGTCGATCGAATACGGCCAGTACAAGGACAAGGAAGGCCAGACCCGCTACACCACCGAGATCAAGGTGCGTGAACTGATGCTTCTTGGCGGCGGACGCGGCGGATCCGATTTCGACTCCGACGGTGACGGGTCGCGGTCACGTGCCCCGGCACGCAGCAGCGGGCGCGCAGCCTCGGGAACCGAGAACAGCTTCGACGATTTCCCGGCTGCGCTCGAAGATCAGGACGACGATCTGCCGTTCTGACTAGCGACGTATTCTGGTTATCGGGCGGGAGCGGATATCGCTCCCGCCTTTCGTTCTGAGGCTGCTTTCCGTGACGAGGTGGACTGCTGGTACGTCTATGTAACGGCGACTTGCGCTCCCTGCGGGTGATACCACCGGGAGTGGATACGCAAGAGCGCATCAAATCCGTTTCTTCCGGAGCATCCATGCGGTTCCCATCATCGGCAATTTCTTTTTGCTCACGCGTCTTGGCTGTCGCGGCCGTTTTCGCAGTCAGTCCAGTTGTTCGAACGCTGGGCGCGCAGGACAAGAAGCCCGGCCCGACGTATACGAACTCGACACCCCTCGCGGCTGACGAAGTGTTGGCGAAGATCAACACCAAGCCGGTGCCGCCAGCCCCTTCGCGAACCGTCTTTTCGTCTGTGGCCGGCGTGTATACCGATCGTCTGCAATCCGATGGAAGCGTTATCGGCAGGGGCGGGTCGGCAGGGGTACCACGTGGCGAAATCGAGTCCGCTCCGTTTGGTGATAGAAAGGGCGGTCCACTTGGCGCCGGCAGACTCGCGGCGGCGTACGATCGGCCGGGAATCGACGCGTCGGACAGCCAGCGGCGCTTGCAGCTTTACGATCGTGTCTTTGTTGACCTTCCGACGACAGGATCAGGAGATGTCGGCCGGCTACTACTCGTTTTTCGAAAGGGCGAAGAAATCAGCGATGATGCCCAGATCATGATTCCGACCGGAATCGTTCGCATCGATTCGAAGGCAGCTGGCCAGCCCGCGCTCGGAAGTGTCGTTCGACAGTTCGGTGAGATCAGGCTCGACCAGCTCGTCACGCCATTGCCCGCAGATCGTTCAACATCCGTCGCTCCTGTGACGGTGACCGCCGGTCCATCCGAGAAAGTCATCTACATCGCCAGCAATCCAGATCTACCGTCGCTACAGAACTATGTTGTGCTCTCGTCCAACGCGGGCAATGGCGTTCGTGTTGGCGACTGGTTCACGTTGATCGACGCTAGTATCGATCCACAGTATCCGGCTCCATCAGTGCCGGCCGCCGTCGCCGAGGTGGTGAAAGTGACGCCGTTCGGTGTCACCGCGATCCTGATCGATCAGGATCAGCCACGCATCAGAAAGGGCATGGTCGCAAGGCTCACTTCGAGAGTCCGTTGATATAGGGTCTTTCGGCGTTCTCGCTTAGGCTCTCCGGCGGTTAAATTAGGGCGATAATGATGGTGATCGCCCACTTCGTTGCAATAACGTGTTACATAGCGGCCGCCGGCTTGGCCGCCCTGCCTTTTGCGAGGCGTGTCGAAGCGCCGGTGAAGGCGGTCGTCGCGGTTCTCACGGGCGGAGTGCTGGCGCACCTGGTGGCTTTATCGAGCCTGGTGCGCGAAAGCGGCTCTGGTTCGCTCACAGGCCTTGGACCGGCACTGTCCTTCGCGGGCTTCGTTCTCGCCGTCGCGCTCTTACTCGTCGAGATTTTTGCGCGAGAAGTGAGTCTTACGCTCATCGCTGCGCCTCTTGCTGCTCTCGTGACGACAGCGGGCAACATCACGGGTCTGCACCCGTTCCTCGATCCGCGCGGAACCCAGGCATTCTGGCTCGTGAGTCACATAGTGCTCAGCTTCGTTGGTATGGGCGCGTACGCCACTGCCGCGGCTGCCGGAACTATGTACCTGGTTGCACGACGCGAACTTAAGTCTGCGCGGTTCGGAGCGATCTACAGGTTCTTTCCGCCGCTCGATACGCTCGACCGCGTGAACCACATCGGGTCTGTCGTCGGGTTCTTCGCACTAACTACGGGTCTCGCACTGGCGGGTGCGTATTCGATCGCGTATCGCACACTCGTCATGCCTCAGCTTATCTGGGGACTAGGTGCCTGGATCTGCGTCGGTGCACTCGCGCTCGGGCGATTGCTTCGCGGCTGGCAGGCGCGTCGCGCGGCTGTGATGTCGGCAATCACGTTCGCGAGCGTGATGGTGCTCTACGTCGTGTTTCGCGCGATTGCATTCGATCGGGGACAGTTCCTCTGAGCGCGCTTCCGATTTCGCTTAACGGCGAGAAGATCTTTGCTCTCGTCGTCGGCGGTGGCAGAGTTGGAACGCGTAAAGTGCTCTCGCTCCTGGCATCAGGCGCGACGGTTCGTGTTATCTCACCTGCGGTGTCGGCCGAGCTGGCAGAAGCTGCGAGCGAGAATGCGTCGCTCGTTATCGATCAACGCATCTACAATGGCGTCGATGACATTGGCGAATGCCAGATCGTGTTTGCGGCAACTGATTTGCCTGTGGTGAACGCTCGCGTTGCGGCTGATGCCCGCTTACGATTCCGGCTGGCGAGCATTGCTGATGCGCCGACGGAAGCGTCGTTCATTTCGATGGCAGTTCACCGCACTGGGCCGGTCACAATTGGAATCAGCGCCGGCAACGTACCCTCCGCGGCCGGACGAATTCGAGACGCGGTGGCTGCGCGTTTTGACGATCGGTACGGAGAGGCCGTCGCGGCGTGCGCACAACTGCGAGCCGATGTACTTGCGGAAGGCGGAACGGCTGAGTGGGCGAAGATCCATCCCTCACTCATCGGTGCTGACTTCTGTGCTCGCGTCGAGAACGCGACATTCAGTGAGGAGCTTGCCGCTTGTCGCTCCTAGTCGCCGGATTAAATCACGCAACTGCACCAATCGAGATTCGCGAGAAGTTGTCGTTTGGAAAGCTTGAGGGACGCGAGGCGCTGGAGACGCTTCGCGGCTCGGGGATTGTTTCGGAAGCAGTGATTCTGTCCACCTGCAATCGCACGGAACTCTACCTGATCGATAACGGAGACGAGTCCGTACCTCTCGTTCATGACCTGCTCTCTTCCCGGTTAGGCGATGATGTAAGCCAGTACATGTACGTTCATCGCGGCCGCGAAGCAGTGCGTCACCTTTTTGGCGTTTCGTCCGGTCTCGACTCGATGATCCTCGGCGAAGCCCAGATTCACGGTCAAGTGCGAGACGCGTGGGAAGATTCTCGCAAGGAATCGGGCGCAGCGCTCAACCGGCTTTTTCAAACCTCACTGCTCGTTGGGTCGAGGGTGCGCGAAGAGACCGGGATTGGACGAGGCGCAGCGTCAGTGAGCTCCGCCGCGGTTCAGCTTTCAAAGAAGATTTTTGGGTCGCTCTCTGGACGCCGGGCGATGGTTCTCGGTGCCGGGGACGTAGCGGCAATCGCGCTCGAGTGTCTAAGAAAGGAAGGCGTGCGCGTCTCCATTGTGGCGAACCGGACGTTCGAGCGTGCGCAGGCACTCGCGCTGGAGCATGGAGCGGCTGCGATGCACTACGATGAATGCTGGCAGAGCCTGCACACGGTCGATATCCTGCTTTGTTCGACGGCATCACCGCACCCGATTGTTGAGATTGCACACGTCAAGCCGGCTCTTGCACAACGCGGAGACAGGCCGTTGTGCATTCTCGACATTGCGCTTCCGCGTGATGTTGAAGCAAACGTTGGGACGCTGGAGAATGTCTTTCTGTATGATCTCGATGACCTCAAGGCTGCTGCTGCCGCGAATCTCGAGCGCAGAAACGAGGACGTACCGGCAGCGGAAAAGATCATCGCGACGGAAGTCGAGAAATATTGGGATTGGCTGGCTGGTCTCGCCGCAGTTCCGGTCGTGACTGAATTTCGATCGCAGATGGAGCGACTAAGGGTTGATGAGTTGGCCATAGCATTGCGGCGTATTGGTGATTTGAGCGATGAGCAAACTGAAGCGGTTGAACATTTTTCCAGGGCGTTGATGAATAAATTCCTGCACGAGCCGAGCGTCCGGCTGAAAGCCGCTGCCGCTAATGGCAGAGGACTCGGAATTGTGGATGCGGCGAGATATCTGTTCGCGCTCGAAGCGAAACCGAAATCCGGCGCGGACGTCGACCAATGAGTCGCGCACTGGTTACCGGCGGAGCGGGGTTTATTGGCTCGCACGTTGCCGCTCGGTTCTTAGCCGAAGGCTATGACGTCGAGATAATTGACGACCTTTCTACAGGCAATCGCTCCAACGTACCTGCCAAGGCCAGGCTGCACGAGGTAAGTGTTTCGTCCCTGGAGGCCAGGAAGTTTGTCGCTGAAGGATCATTCGACGTAGTAGTGCATCTCGCCGCGCAGATTGATGTTCGAAAGAGCGTAGCCGATCCCATCTTCGATGCGAATACCAACATCATCGGGACTTTGAACATTCTTGAGGCAATGAAGCACGCCGGATCAAAGGGTCGGATCATCTTTACTTCGACGGGTGGCGCTATTTACGGAGACTTCAACACTCCGCCGAATGTCGAGACCTACGCCAAGGATCCAGAGTCGCCGTATGCGATCTCAAAGCTGGCATCGGAGTATTACCTGTCGTATTACGGACGTCTGCACGGAATCGAGCATGTGGCTCTGAGGTTTGGGAATGTCTACGGTCCGCGGCAGGATCCGCATGGTGAAGCCGGCGTCGTCGCGATCTTCTGCACGAAAATTCGCGAAGGCAAGCCGCTGACGATATTCGGCGATGGCCTCCAGACGCGCGACTATGTGTATGTCGGCGACGTTGCGCGCGCCGTGTTCCTTGCCGCTACGGGATCGATTCCGAAGGCCGAGCGCGTGGACGCCCGAGCGTTTAACGTTGGCACTGGCGTCGGTACTTCGGTGGTGGACCTTGCCCACCTGTTGCAGCAGGCGGCGAAGAGCGAAGTGCCTGTTTCGTTTGCGCCAAAGCGTCCGGGTGAGCAGCAGGAGAGTTTCCTCAACGTCGAGAAGGCTGGCGAACTCCTGGGATGGGCGCCACAGGTGTCACTTTCGGAAGGATTGGCCGCGACGTTTGCCTGGTCGGAGAGTGATGGAGCGGCGCGAACATGATTCACATTGCGATGCAGGTTGGAGCCGCGATTCCGTCATCGCCCATCGATCTCATAACGAGCTCTACGCTTCCGACGAAGATTGTGCTTGCAATTCTCGCAGTTCTGTCGCTGGTGAGCTGGACCATCATGCTCGGAAAGGCAATCGAGTTCAGACGCGCATCGAGCGCAGGAAGAGTTTTCATCGCAAGCTTCGAGCGAACGCACACGCTTGATGAGGCCGCAGAAATCTCCGAACGATCGCCGGCAAGTCCCCAGCGGGATGTCATGACGCGCGCAGTGCGGTTCATCACCGAGACGACGCCTGCCCTCGCACCTCAGGGTGAGCGGCGAGCGCGGCTCAGCGCATCACAGGTCGAAGCGCTTCGGCAGGTTCTGGATTCGGAAAGCGGAGCCGTTCGCGACCGGCTTGGGAGCTTCGTTCCGTCGTTGGCGACCATCGGATCGGTCAGCCCGCTGATCGGTCTCCTCGGTACCGTTCTCGGCATCATCGAGGCGTTCATCGGCATCGCGACAAAGGGCTCGGGCAATATCGGTGCAGTTGCGCCGGGAGTAGCTGAAGCGCTGATAGCGACCGCTGCGGCGCTTACTGTCGCCATTCCCGCAGTATTCGGATACAACATCTTCGCGCACCGTCTTAACAGGATCGACGGTGAGCTCGACGGTTTTGGGTCAGAGCTGATTGCACTCATGGTTCGCGAAGGCCGCATCTAGATGCGCCGCCGGCGGCAAAGAATGATGCTCAATGGAGAGATCAACGTCGTGAGCCTCATCGACGTGATGATGCTGCTGATGGTGATCTTCATGATCACTGCTCCGATCATGCAGGGTGGTGTCGACATCGCGCTGCCGCAGGCCGAAGCGAAACCCCTCGAGCCGAAAAGTGGACTTGTCGTTAGCGTGGACAAGGCCGGCATCATTCACGTGGATGAAACGACTCTGACCTATCCGGAATTTCGGGCGACGTTCAAGGCGCTCGCTTCGTCGAGGGGAAAGGACGGCATCTACCTGCGGGCCGATCAGGGCGCTTCATATGGAATGGTGGCAAAGGTTCTCGCCGTGATGCGGTCGACGGGAATTGCCGATGTCGGGCTGGTACTGGAGCCTGAGCAGGCACCGTAGCAAATGAAGGGATGGACGGGAACTCATTTGCGAGGACCGGCCGGAATGTCGGTCGCTCTGCATGCGACTCTAGTTGCGCTCGTGGCGCTGAGTTTTCGGAAAGGACCGCCTCAGGCCTTGCCGCCCGTTTATCGGGTTAACATCATCGCTGCTCCGGCAGGTCCTCGCGCAATTGGTGTAGTCCAGCCAAAAGTCGCGGAAACCCCGCCGTTACCGACAGCCGTGACTCCGCCGACGCCCGCGCCGCCAAAGGTATCACCGCTTCCAACGCCGAAAATCACGCCGTCCAAAGCCCAACCGAAGGCGACGCCCGTCGAAAAGCCAGCGACTCCGGTCACAAGGACTCCCGCGCCCAAAGCTGGCGGTGGCCCGATTGGCGGGAAGGGCAGCGACGTTGCGACAGTTCAAACCGAGGGAATCGATTTTCCATTCCCAGGGTATTTGAACAACATCGTTCGCCAGATTGCGCTTCGATTCAAACCTCAAGACAGCAACTCGGGGCTGCGCGCGGATGTTAGATTCGTCATTCGTCGCAACGGCTCGGTAATTGGTATTGGCTTCGTCACTCGTTCGGGCAATTACGCCTTCGATGTTGAGGCACAGGCCTCGATCGAAGAGGCTGCTCGCGAATTTGGTCCACTACCGGAAGGGTTTCACGATGACGCTCTTCCCGTGGTCTTCAGCTTCGACCCACGCCTGATCAGATGATGCATCGTTTTCTCACAACCGCGATCTTCGCCGCCATCGCGGCTGCCGCGATTAGCACCACCGCATGCGGCCAGGACACAACTCATGTCGCGCCCGGAGTTCGGCTCGAGCTCAGGTATCCTCGCGGCACAACTCCAAAAATTGTGGTGATGCCGGTAGATTCGACTCCGGGCGATTCGGCCCGCGTGATAATCCAGCGCGATCTCGATTACAGCGACCGTGTCTCGCCGTTGATTCTTGATGACGCGACTCTGGCGGGCATGACGCCGGCTCAGGGTCAGGATTACAACTATTCCCTGTTCGCGAACTTTGGCGTTGCCGCGATCATTCAGGCACGCAGAACCGCAACGGGATACACGGTCGCACTTTACGATGTCAGCGCCGGCCGCCGGCTCGACTCGCGTGATTTCAGGGTAACTCAGATACCGCCGAATCGAGAGGCCAGTCTCGTTGATTCGATCACGACGGCGACGACGTTCAGGGAAAAAGCGCTTCGTGACTCGATGTACCGAACGCTGAAGACCCGCGCAGCCATCATGCGCCGCCCGAGATTGGCAAAGGACACGCGCGAGCGGCGCTTTGTCATTCGCGATTCACTTCGACGCGACTCGGCCGCTACGTCGTATCTCACTCGTGGAATCGCGCGGTGGGAAGACGACCGGCGTGATTCCGTCACTGCCTCTATTGCTGCGACGGCGACACGGCTCGCCAGACAGGACTCTGTCAATCGCATCGCGACCGCCGATGCGGTACGGATGGGACTACACCACATCAGCGACGAAGTCGAGCGCTGGATCACGGGAAAGGCTGGCATCGCGGCATCGAGAATTGCATACTCGCAGGGTGGTGTGATCCGAATCGTCGATAGCGATGGAGCAAACGATCGTGCACTGACGAGAGGTGGACTTGCTATGTCTCCTGCGTGGCACCCGGGCGGGGACAAGCTGATCTATTCGAAGTTCGTCGCCGCTGGCGGTGGCACCCAATTAGAGGAGGCTGAGCTCGCCACCGGACGCACGCGCACGATCGGCGGCGGTGGGCTGAACATCACCCCGGTTTACTCGCACGACGGACAATACGTGGTGTATGCAAGCGGCTCGGAGTCGGGCACAGACCTGATGATGGTCAACGTTCAGGATCCGGCCGTCGTTCAGCGCCTCACCTTTGGCCGAGGAAGTGACAACGGTTCGCCGACCTTTAGTCCGGACGGCCGACAGATCGCGTTTTTCTCGTCGCGATCGAAGTTTCCGCAGATCTATACTATGGATGTCGACGGGACGAATGTTCAGCTGCTGACGCCTTTTACGCCGGGAATCCGGAGTTATCGTGCGGCTCCTGACTGGTCGCCCGACGGCCGTGCAGTCGCATATGAGCAGCAAAATGGCGATTTTCAGGTATGGATGATCAACATCCGCGACAAGGAACCTCGCAAGCTGACTAGCGAGGGTGAAAATGAAGGGCCGTCATGGGCACCCGACGGCAGGCATATTTCTCTTTCTTCCACACGCGGCGGGTCCAAGCAGATCTGGATTCTCGACACCGAGTCTGGAAGGTTCCGGCAGTTGACGCGCTATGCGGGCGCAAGACTGTCGGCCTGGTCACCGACGATTACCAATCCATGAGCGGTCGCATCCGTTCACGATCACCGAACTAATCATGCCAAACGCACGCGTACTCGGAATCGCCCTCGTAGTCGCTGTCGCTGCAGCAGGCTGCTCGAAGAAGCCGGCGGCCACTCGCCCGGCGCCTCGCCGCGTCAATACGGACAGCCTCGTGAGAGAGCAGGCGAGACTCGATTCGATCGCACGCGCTGAGGCCGCACGTTCTGCGGCGGCAGCAGCGGCGGCTGCGGCAGCGGCTGCCGGTCCAGCCACGTCGGCACCGGTGTCCGGAGCAGAGCGAACGACGATCGCGAACACGATCTTTTTCGATCTCGATGAGTCCGCGCTTGGCGATGAGTCAAGAGCGGCGCTCGAGGCCAAGGCACCGGTTCTCATCAGGCACCCGGGAATGCGCGTCAGGATCTCCGGACACGCTGACGCTCGCGGCTCTGACGAATACAACCTGGCGCTCGGACTTCGCCGTGCGGCAGAGGCGAAGCGCTATCTTGCCGCTCTCGGCATCGACGAGAGCCGGATCGAGATTGTGACGATGGGCGAGGAACGACCGGCCGTTCAGGGGAGTACTGAAGAAGCATACGCGCTCAACCGGCGCGCGGAGTTCGAGATCATCTCCTGACCCGGAGAATCGAGTGAATCTTCAGAGGGGAAGGGTAGTGCTGATCGTGGCAATGTCATTCATGGTCGGCGGATGTTTTGCGACCAGCAGCCAGCTCCAGAGTCTGCGCGATGACGTTTATCAGCAGCGAGCCGAAGCCGATGCGAACGACTCGATTCGCGCCGTTCAGCTGGTAGAGATTCTCACGACTCTAAGAACAGTTACCGACTCGGTTTCCGGTTTCAGCACGAGACTGAATCGCATGCGCGCGGAATCGCAGGCCGACGTTCGAGACCTGAAGATTTCAATCACGGCACTTCAACAGGTCACCGGCCAGAGCCAGGAAAGGCTTCAGCAGCTTCGCGCGCAGCTCGAGCAACGGAGCAAGCAGGTCCCGCCGCCGACTGCTCCGGCAGTTCCGCGCGGTGACACGGTGACCCGGACACCCGCAGCTCCGCCGCCAGATGCGCCGGGGCCCAACGAGTTGTTCCAGATAGGCAGGGACCAGCTCACGCGCGGCGGCAACAGCGCTGCGCGAGGCGCATTCTCAGATTTGTTGAAACGGTTTCCTGATTCAGAGCTAGCGGTAGACGCGCAATTCTATATCGCCGAGTCGTATGCGGCGGAGGGGTCGGCGGCTTCAGCAGATGTGGAGTATGCGGCCGTGGTAACGAAGTATGCAGAATCGCCGCGAGCGCCAACTGCCCTTTACAAGCGAGGAGTGCTTGCACAAAGCGCAGGCAGGACTACAGCCGCACGCAGGCTCTACAATGAATTGATCCGCCGGTATCCGAATTCGGACGAGGCAGAGCTCGCGCGCGAGCGACTGCGCGTTCTTGGCTGAGCCAATGGCGCAGAAGGTCGTGGCCGAAACGGAGATGCCCTTTCTCGATCACCTCGAGGAATTGAGGCATCGCCTGTTCTGGATCGCCGGCGCGATTCTCCTTGGCATCATTGGGTCGTACATCGTTCTCTCGCAAAAGCGCATTGACCTGATCGGTTTTCTGTCCGAGCCGATCAAGCCGTATCTGAGGAACGGAAGCCTCATCTACACGCATCCGGGAACGTCGTTCAAGATCATCCTCAATGCGTCGATGTTCAGCGGGCTGTTGCTGGCAACTCCGGTGATCGGATATCAACTCTGGGGTTTCTTTTCGCCGGCGCTGCATCGACACGAAAAGCGCGTGATCGTCCCGACGCTCTTCGCGATGGTGTTCCTGTTCATGTGTGGTGTCGCGCTCTGCTACTTCATGGTGATGCCGTTCACACTGAAGTTCTTCGACAGCTT
>JBDUEH010000040.1:0-10604 GCA_040002555.1 Gemmatimonadales bacterium
GTTGACCAACATGCCACAAAGAAATCGCAGTCGTGCCCGGCTCGCTACCTTGGCCATCGCACTGATCTTCGGGCTCGTGCCCGCGCCGGCCTCCGCGCAACGGGCAGAGCTCGACAAAATCATCAAGCGAAAGGTTCTTTCCAACGGCCTTGAAGTAATCGTTGTCGAGAACCACGGTGTTCCGCTGGCAACTGTCGAAGTGGACGTGAAGAACGGTTCGTTTACGCAATCCCCAGAATTTGCCGGGCTTGCCCATATGTACGAGCACATGTTCTTTCGGTCGAATTCTCAGTACTCAGACCCGGAATCGTTCGTCGGCAGAGCAGGAGACCTTGGCGCAGTTTTCAACGGAACCACGGCTGAAGAGCGAGTCAACTACTACTTGACGGTTCCTGCTGACAGCCTCGACGCCGGCATTCGATTCTTGTCCGCGGCACTCGTCGCCCCGCTGTTTCGCCAGGATGAGCTCGAGCGGGAGCGACAGGTGGTAATCGGTGAGTACGATCGAAACGAATCGAGCCCGTTCTTTCGGCTTAACAAGTCGATGGATATGCTGCTGTACCCGGGCAACTTCAGCAGAAAAAACGTTATCGGAGACCGACAGGTCATTCTGACGACGACTCCTGAAAAAATGCGGACGATCCAGCGGAAGTACTACGTTCCGAACAATTCGGTGTTGATCGTGTCGGGAGACGTTGACCCGCAGAAAGTCTTTGCGAGCGCCGAACGCCGCCTGGGGGCATGGAAACAGAGCTCCGACCCGTTCATTGCCGATCCAGTACCTGTGATTCCGGCGCTTACGAAGAACGAAGGTGTGATCGTCGAGGCAGGCGTCGGTGCGGTGACTGTCTTCGTGCAGTGGCAGGGGCCAAGCGTAGGCGCCGATCCAAAATCGACTTATGCAGCAGATGTGTTTTCAGATGTTCTCAACGACCCGGGCTCGAATTTCCAACAAAGGCTGGTGGACAGTGGCTTGTGGCAGAGCATGGGCGTCAACTACTACACGCTCAACCACATTGGACCGATTACCATCAGCGGCCAGACATCGCCGCAAAAGCTTCGCAAGGCGATAGCTGCACTCGAGGCGGAAATCCGGAAATTCAACGATCCGGGTTATTTCGATGTTGGTGAGCTCGAGTCCGTGAAGGCTCACCGGGCAGTGACGTCTGCGTTTGACCGTGAGCGCGCATCCGGTTTCGCACATACACTCGGATTCTGGTGGAGCGTTGCCAGTCTCGAGTACTACATGGGATACGTGGACAACATGGCACAGCAGACAACCGCGGATCTCAGGGCGTATGCAATGAGATACATCGTGGCCAAGCCGCACATTACCGGAGTGCTCATCGATCCCGCATCGCGCCAGCAGCTTAGTCTCACGACGCAAGAACTGGGACACGGAGGCAGCGAATGATGCTGCTCTCGGTTGCACTCGCGCTCACCACTCTGACAAACAGTTTTGACGTTGACGGTGTAAAGGTGATTCTCCGGCAAAGCAACGCCAATAACGTCGTTGCGGCGAACCTTTACCTGCTCGGCGGTGCTCGCCAGATAACCGAGACGAACGCCGGCATCGAGGCCTTCCTTCTCGAAGTCTCCGATCGTGGTACGAAGAAGTATCCGAAAGCGATGCTGCGAAGGAAGATGTCGCGGCTCGGCAGCGAGATTAACACAGTTCCGAACGATGACTGGACGATGTTTGGCGTTCACGCGACGACAGAGGTCCTGGATTCAACATGGGCAATTTTTGCCGACCGCCTGATGGCGCCAACGCTGGATCCCGAAGACATCGCGCTGCTCAAGACGCAGTTTGTGCTCGGAATCAGGCAGCGTCGCGACGATCCCGATGCACTCGCCGAGTATCTGGCCGACAGCATTGCATTCACGGGGCATCCGTACGCCATCCCGGTAACCGGCACAGAGCAATCGATTTCGTCGCTCGATAGCAAGATGCTGCGGGACTATCTGACAACTCAATTCGTTAAATCGCGAATGCTCCTGGTTGTGGTAGGTGATGTCGACCGCGCTCATGTCGAGCGACTCGTCCGGAGCACGTTGGCGAAACTGCCGCAGGGAAACTATGCCTGGACTCCTCCGGCAAGGTTACCTGAAAAAGCCGCGGCCGCAGTCATCGAACAGCGTTCGCTTCCCACCAACTACATAGTCGGCTACTACAGTGGTCCGCTTGCAAACAGCGACGACTATCAGGCGTTGAGAATCGCCACTTCCGTTCTTACAGGAAGGATGTTTTCCGAAATCAGAACGCGTCAAAATCTGACGTACGACGTCCATGCGCCATTTGTCGATCGGGCTGCTACAGCCGGCGGACTCTACGTATCGACTGCATCGCCCGACACAACACTAAGGCTGATGAAGAGCGCCGTAAGAGAACTACAGGACGGGCTGCTCGATCAGGATGGACTCGAGCGACTCGAACAGCAATTTCTCACCGAGTATTTTCTCGACAATGAAACGAACGATGCTCAGGCCGCTTTTCTTGCGCGAGCACAACTCTATCGCGGCGATTACAGAGCGGCCGACCGATTTGTCGACGAGCTGAAAAGCGTAACGCCCGATGCAGTTCGGCGCGTCGCGCGAAAATACATGAAGGGAATTCGTTTCTCCTACGTGGGTGATCCGCGGCAGGTTCAGAAACAGTTGCTAACGTCTTTCTAGTCCGGCGGAAATTGCCGAACGAGCGAAAGAGAGCAACTACTGCTTTTTCGCTCGTTTTGCTATTACGGCTCTGATGTCATCGAGGCCGATTCCAGAGGAGCGCGCAGCGACAAGCACATGGTACAATAGGTCGGCCGCCTCATCCGCAATTCTGTTCGTGTCGTTATCAGCGATTGAGGCAATCAGCTCAGCACCTTCTTCTCCTATCTTCTTCAGCCGAAGATTTCTGTCGGTCAACAGCCTCCGGGTGTAGCTATCCGCCAATGCGTCGGGCAACTGACCGAGTGCCCGCTGCCGAGCAAGAATCGTCTGATCGAGTTGCGACAGAGAATCAGCCGCAATGGCAGGCTCACCGAAACAAGATTGCGAATTGGTATGACACGCCGGACCAGCAGGCGTCACGCGCGCGAGCACCGCATCATTGTCGCAATCTGCGGACAACGAGACGACTTTCTGCACGTTGCCGCTCGTCGCCCCCTTGTGCCAGAGACCTCGTGTACGGGAATGGAAATGCATTTCCCCCGTTTCCAAAGTCTTTTCCATCGCTTCGCGGTCGGCGTATGCGACCATAAGCACGGACCCCGTTGCTGAATCCTGAACCACCACCGTTACGAGCCCACTCGATTTTGAAAAATCGAGTCCGTCGATGTCGAGACTCTTCATGATCCGGTTGGAGAATTGGATTTGCCAATGAGGATGTCTCGCACCGTCGGGCCCAATACCAGATTCGTCGCGATGGCGCTTCCGCCGAACGCTGTAACTGCGCCGCTGAAGTCAGTGATAGTGCCGCCGGCTTCTCGGATGATCGGAAGAAACGGAGCAATGTCCCAAACGGACAATTTTGGATCCGCCATCACTTCAGCGCGTCCGGAGGCAACCATCATGTAGCCAAAGCAATCTCCCCACGTTCGGCTCATGAGTGATCTTTTCTCGAGTTGAATCCACCGAGAAGATGTCGATTCATCGGGAGAAAATGGAGATTGGCTCGTAAGAATCGTTGCAGCGCCGATGTCCGCAACCTGCGATACGTGAGACCGGGAACCGTTTAGCCAGCAACCGCAACCGTTTGCAGCGGCAATCAGGTCCGCGGTCGCTGGAAAAAATGCCGCACCGGCCACTATCTCATCACCGTCGGCGACAGCGACAAGCGTTCCCCAAAAAGGTACTTCGCTAACGAACGATTTGGTGCCATCGATTGGATCGATGATCCATCGTCGGCGAGCATTCGGTCGTACATCGGAAAACTCCTCGCCAAGAATCCCATCATCAGGAAAACGACGCTCGATCCATTCACGTGCCGCCGCCTCAGCGGCGCGGTCAGCAATCGTTACCGGCGTTCCATCCAGCTTCGTTTCGACAAGTGGCTTCAGTCGATAGTGGCCAAACGCGATGTCGCCGGCAATCCGGACTACTTCGCTGACAGCTTCCATGTAGGTGGACTCGCTCATGCTGCCATCCGAACGTGCACACCGGAGGCGACCAGAGCGTCCTTGATCTCTCTGACCGTCGTGTCGCCGTCGTGCAGGATTCCCGCAAGGAGCGCAGCATCGGCTCGACCATCGCGCAATACCGCAACAATGTCCGACGAAGATCCGGCGCCTCCGGACGCAATGACCGGAACGCTCACAGCGTTCGCGACTCTCCGCGTCAATTCGATGTCGTAACCGTCCCGAGTCCCATCACGATCTATGCTTGTGAGGAGAATCTCCCCCGCACCGCGGTTCACGCATTCGACTGCCCACGCGATCGGATCGAGGGACGTTCTAAGCCGGCCGCCCTGGGTGTATACGAGCCATCCATCGCCTTCCCTTCTCGCATCGATGCTCGCTACTACACACTGCGAGCCGAACCGGTGAGCCGATTCTGTTAGAACCTCCGGAGTTCGAACAGCCGCGGAGTTGATGCTGACCTTGTCGGCGCCGGCGCGAAGAGAACTACCAACGTCCGCAACCGTGCGAATCCCACCGCCAATAGTCAGCGGAATGAACAGCCCTTCGGCCGTACGCCGCGCGACATCGAGGATCGTCGCCCGCTTCTCGTTGCTGGCTGAAATGTCGAGAAAAACAATTTCGTCTGCACCAGCGGCTTCGTAGCGGCACGCCATCTCAACAGGATCACCAACGTCGCGGAGCGATTCGAACTCAACACCCTTGACGACGCGAGCGCCGGAGACATCGAGGCATACGACAATACGGCGTGAAATCATGGCTTCGTATCGAGGTTCACACTGCCCTTCGTGCTGAACACCACGTCCGTGCCCACCAGCGCCTGCCGAAGCGCAAAGCCAAGTGCCTTGAATGCGGCCTCGACGATATGATGTCGGTCGCGCCCACGCAGGACTCGGATGTGAAGCGTCATCCGCGCATTGTCCGCGAACGAGCGCATCCAGTGATCGTAAAGTGAGCTCGGCAACGGGCCCTGATAAAACGGCCGGCCGCCACTATCGACTGTCACCTGTACCAGCGCTTCATCCATCGGCACGGTGCTGGTTCCGTACCTCGCGCACGCGACGGGAAGCAGTCTCGAAAACGCTTCTCCCGCTGCGATCGCAACGTCCTCGATGATGTGATGCTTGAGATCACCGCTTGCATCGAGATCGATGTCGATTCCTGAATAGCGGGACAGTGCGGTCATCATGTGATCGAGAAACGGAACGCTTGTAGAAATGCGC
Source organism: Gemmatimonadales bacterium (assembly GCA_040002555.1). Taxonomy (GTDB): domain Bacteria; phylum Gemmatimonadota; class Gemmatimonadetes; order Gemmatimonadales; family Gemmatimonadaceae; genus UBA4720. Next base: position 5,348 of record JBDUEH010000040.1, read on the forward strand.
GAAGCTCCAGTGCCGATATTCATCTCGATGGTGACAACTGTCTCCGACGTGCGCCGTTCAATCGTGGTCATGTCGTGAACTCCTCGGCGGCCGCCCGGGGATCGAGCGTACCTGTGTAGATAGCCATTCCGACGATGGCCGCTGCCACGCCTTCCTCTTCAAGGGAGCGAAGGTCGCTCATTCCGCGGATCCCACCAGAGCTGAACACGGGATGGTCAGATGCGGTAACTACATCTTCCATCAATCGCAGGTCCGGTCCTTCGAGTTGACCTTCTCTATGCACTGCAGTGACGAGAATTCCGGCGAGCGTAAGATCGTTGAGCTCGCCGATCAGGTCGATGACGTTTCGAGACGACGTCCGCGTCCATCCACGTGTCACGATGTTTCGCTCTCGCGTGTCTGCGGCGACGACGATCGATCCGGGGAATCGCGAGCTTACGTCTGAAAGCCAGAAGGGATCTTCGATTGCTTTCGTTCCAAGAATAACTCTCGTTGCGCCGTTGCGAAGGAGATCTTCGACCTGCTGCTCGTCGCGAATGCCGCCGCCAACCTGAACCTCACACGCGACTGAGCGCAGGATGGACTCAACCACCCCTGCGTTTGACCCGCTACGCATCGCGGCGTCGAGATCGACTACATGAATGACGCGAAAGCCATCCGCCTCCCATTTGCGCGCGACGCCAACAGGATCGTCAAGGCGTACCATCTCTTTCTCAAAAGAGCCGCCGACAAGCTGAACGCAGCATCCATCGCGCAGGTCTACCGCTGGTATAACAATCACATGGCCGCCCGCTTCAGGAACGCATCGATGAAACAAATTCCACGATCGGAGCTCTTCTCTGGATGAAATTGTACGCCGACGACATTCTGCGATGCGATCGACGCGACGAACCGATCACTCTCGTGTGTCGCCCAGGCGCGGACTGACTCGTCATCATGTGGCTCGCAAACGAAACTGTTCGCGAAATAGGCTGTCTGAAGCGAGGACGCGGCGAACAATTCGCCTCTAGTGTCCTCGAGATCGTTCCATCCGATTTGCGGAACCCGCTGCGATCGAAGGCGGCGAACGCGCCCCTTGAAAAATCCAATGCCCCTTCCCCCGCCCTCCTCGCTCTCGTCGAACAACAACTGCATTCCAAGACAAATGCCGAGGCATGGGAAACCCGCCGACAGCGCGGAGCGAATTCTCTCTCCATGGGGGGCGAGAAACCCCGCGGCAAGAGAGAACGCGCCGACTCCCGGAAGAATCATCGCATCACGAGACAGCACCCGACCGATGTCTGTCTCGATGGTTACGTCAGCACCAGCGCGGCTCAATCCTTTCGCAAGCGAATGAAGATTTCCGGCTCCGTAGTCCAGGATCGCAACTTTCACGAAACCGACTTTGTAAAGGCTTTGAGAAACGCTTCCATCATTGCCCATGGCCCGATGGTGATGCGAAGCGCCGGGCCGATTCCAGCGAGGTTCGAGAAGGGACGCACGGCAACGCCCATATCGAACATTTTTTTCGAGACTGCAAGGGCGTCAGCAATTGGCAGCAGGATGAAGTTCGCATCGCTGTGGATAGAGGAGGTCCCGAGCGCATCCAGGCTAGAGACAAGACGCAGACGATTCACCAGCGTTTCGGCCACCGTTGACTGAACCCACGGCAGATCACTTTCGATTGCAGTAGTGGCTGCGACGCTTGCAAGTGCGTTGACTTTGTAAGGACCGCGAGATTTCTCGACTTCGCACACAACCGACGGACTGCCGAGTCCGTAGCCCACACGTAGTCCTGCTATTCCGAAGGCTTTCGACATCGTGCGCGTAATCAGCACGTTGCCGCAGCTCTCAAGGAGTGGGGTAATCGGTGTACGGGAATATTCAGCGTACGCGCAGTCGACGATGACCAGTCCGTCGAACTGATCGGCAATAGCACGGATTCGCTCGATTCCGGCAGACGAACCGGTTGGATTGTTCGGCGAGCAGATGTAGATGATGTCGGACCTGGCGGAAAGCATTCTGTCAACGGAAATATCCCCGTCCACATCAAATGGCTGGCTAACGACATCGACACCGTTGATGCGGGCCAGCACCGGAATCATGCTGAAGGTCGGGTCGCAGCATGTGAGCGTGCCTTTGTGACTGCCAAACGCGCGAATCGCTGCGTCGAGAACATCATCGGATCCGCAGCCGGTAACGATCATCGACGGATCGACTCCCGTGTAACGCGCGAGGGGTTTCTTCAGCTCTGAGGAGTAGGCGGATGGGTATCGGCGAGCGTCTGCAAAGGAAAAATCTTCGAGGGCGCGTAGCGCGGATGGAGGCATACCCCAAAGGTTCGTGTTGTCGCTGAGATCGATTGCACAGGGTCCGGTGTCTCCGTCGTACACGGAAACCTGCTCAAAGCCGGAGCGCGACCGTGGAAGCCTGCGAGTGCTGGAGCGTGTCATGAGGAAACCTGAGCCCAGGCGAGCGAGGCGGCAGCGTGCGCTGAAAGCCCTTCAGCCTCAGCGAAAATTGCAACATCCCGCGCGAGACTGGCGGCACCCGAAAGGGTAACCTCCTGAAAGGTCGTCCATCGGACGAAGTCCAGAGTGGACAAACCGGAATAGGAGCGGGCAAGGCCTCCAGTTGGAAGGACATGGTTCGCGCCGGTCATATAATCTCCGAACGCAACCGAGCTGGATTCACCGAGAAAAACCGTTCCGGCATTTCTAACACGTTCCAGAACCTGGCCCGGATTGGAAACGGCAAGCATCAGGTGTTCGGGCGCAAATTCGTTTGAGATTGCCAACGCCTCGTCAATCGACCCGACGCTCACTATTCCGCCGTGTTCTGCGAGTGAGGTCGCAACGATATCCTTTCGGGTCGCGTTTTCTATCTGCATCAAAATCTCCTCGCTGATGCGGCGCGCTATTTCCGAGTTGGTCGCGACCACGATCGCAATTGCCAGAGGATCGTGCTCGGCCTGCGCCAATGCTTCCCGCGCTATGCATGCCGGGTTTGCGGTGTCATCAGCGATGACGAGCAGCTCACTTGGCCCTGCTGGCGAGTCGAAGGATGCAGCAGTAGCGAGCTGGAGCTTTGCCTCAGCGACGTACGCATTCCCGGGACCAACGATCTTGTCTACGTGAGGGATCGTCTCGGTGCCGAGGCACATGGCGGCAATTGCGCCAGCGCCACCGATTGCAAAGACTCTGTCCACTCCTGCGAGTTGTGCAGCAGCGAGCACGGCCTGACTCGGCGATCCGCTGGAGGATGGTGGAGAGCACAGGACGATTTCTTTCACTCCGGCGATTCTTGCCGGCACTGCTCCCATGAGCACGCTGCTGGGATACGATGCACGTCCGCCGGGGGCATAGACGCCGACCCGTCCGAGAGGGTCGGGTCGTCGGCCGACGATTATGCCCGGTTCGATTGTTATCGAACACTCCTTTGGGCGCTGCTCCTGATGAAATCTGCGAATATTGGCTGCCGATCGCTCCATCGCACGCCTCAGCCCAGCGGATGTCCGCTCGAGCGCATCGACAAGGGCTTCGCGCGGAACTTCCAGCTGGTCGAGGCTGACTCCGTCCAGTTCACTTGCCATCTCCTTCAACGCAATGTCACCACTGACCCTCACCCGGCCGATTATCTCCGCGACGCGGCTGGACAAGGTTGCATCGCGGACGGACCTGCGCTCGACAAGAAACGCTCTGTCTGCGGACGAAAGCTCTGAATAGGCGCCGGTGAACCGAAATTTGAAATCGGCGATCATGGCATCAACCGCTCAATGCGCGTGACGAGAATTCCCTCTGCTCCCGCTTGTTTGAGCGCCCCTATTGTTTGATAAATCGAACTCGCTGGAACGACCGCGTGCACGGCGACGAAAATCCCTCCATTCATGATGTCGATGACGGTGGGGCCGTTCAGGCCGGGAAGAATTGCTTTCACCCGGTCAAGTGATTCCCGCGGAACGTTTGCCATCAGGTAACGCTTTCCCCGGGCGTGAATCACAGATTCGAGTGCGCTTACCAATTCGTCGAGGGCTGCGAGTTTGCGGGCATCGTGCATCAGCGTTCGTGCGGAAAAAAACCGGGCCGTCGACTCCATGATTGTCCCGGCTTCGCGCAGTCCGTTCGTCTTGAGGGTGGAGCCTGTCGACACAATGTCGACGATCATGTCGGCGATGCCGAGGTGGGGAGCAATTTCCGCTGCGCCGCTTATCGGTACGATCGTCACTTTCTTGTTCCGTGCCCGAAAGAACTCCAGTGCGATCGAGGGAAATGCTGTCGCGACACGAGCGTTCTCGTCGACATCGTCAACCGAGTGCACATGGCTGTCCTCTTTCGTCGCCAAAACGATGCGGCAACGGCCAAAGCCAAGGTCGAGCTTTTCTTCGAGCTCTCGTCCTGACTCGGTCACCAGGTCGAGACCCGTGATTCCGGCATCGGCGGCGCCGTCGGCGATAAATTCAGGGATGTCCTGGGCGCGGACGAAGATCGCCTCGAACTCTCCTCCAAGAGATGCAGTCAGGGCGCGCTCGCCTGACGCTCTGACGTCCAATCCAGCCTGATTAAACAAGTCTCGAGCATCTTCGGCGAGTCTTCCCTTGTTTGGTAAAGCGATTCTCAGCATTGGCAGGTAGTCGTAGAAAACAAAAAAGCCCGTCCAGAGTAGACGGGCTGCAGTCGAGGCCAGTACGGATTATCCGTTCATCATGGCGTGGGCGACGTGCTCCGTCCCTGGGGGATATGGAGATGGGTCGCGTGCGAATGAGGAGCGAACAGACAGGTCATGATCCGCAGAATCTAATCGGCCGCTTGTCGTTGCGGGAGCGGCACGATTCCTGTTGAAGTACGGGCATGTTGATTCCATGCTTGTTTGTGAATAAATTCACAATGTCTCGCGAAGGCTATTGCGAGGAACCTAAAAACCAGAAGTAACTAGTTCGGCACTGGAGGCCTCTAGAAAATGCGGTTCTATGGACTTGCGCTCGCGGCGAGCGCTGTTGTACTCGGCGCATGCGCCGGCGGTGACAAGAATGCAGGTGATACGAGCGCGGTTGCTGTTGACACCACGGCAGCTCCTGCCGCTATGGCGCCGGCTGCAATGGCACCGGCCGGGGGAGCAGTAGCGATGGCCCCGATCACCGGCACGACGCATGAAGTCAAGATGATCGGCGATGCAACCGGCTATAAGTTCGAGCCCGCCAACATCACGGTCAAAGCTGGCGACGGAATCAAGTTCACGGTTGTCGGCGGCGGCCCGCACAACGTTGCGTTCGATCCCGCAA
>JBDUEH010000041.1:0-10552 GCA_040002555.1 Gemmatimonadales bacterium
TCGATACTTCTCAGGGAGAAATTCGACTTTGCTTGCCGGCCTCGCGACCGGGTCGCCCTTTTCGAAGGAGAATGGATTTTATGCTAGCCGCCGTGCAATACCAGCACGCTCGGCTAACGCGAGGATAATAAGGGGATACCCGTACCGTCGCAAGAGCGTAAATATTTGGGATTATTCAGCGACGGTGTTCTATCGATACCGAGTCGCGTTGTACGACCGAATCCGAGAATCCAGGCAAGAGGCTTGAACGATTCCGCGGTTACGCCATCAAGAAATTCCCTGCTCCTTGAGCCACTTGGTGAGGGCGACGGTCACCTCGGTCTCCACTTGGCCGGGAACCTCAGGCATCACCGGCCATCTCTTGCCAGCGCGCATCAGATACCACATCGGGCCCGAGCCTTCTTCCCCGCGCTTTACGTTCGCGGGGCGCGCTTCGTAGGTAACAAAATGAAATTCGCGCTGGCCCAGAGAAAGGCGGCGCTGCTGGTTCTTATATGCACTCACGGCGAGGCTCTTCGGGAAAGGGGCGTCAGATTTTGGCTCTGGGGGAGCCGGTAACGGAGTCTATCCGCATGAAATCTAACCCGGGGCCGAAATCGCCCGCCTTGGACGCTGAAAACGGCCCAGACGCGCCTCGCCCAGCCCATGATCTTATCCTCTATTTGGAGGGGCGATCTCCGTTAGGCGACCCGATCGGCCGGAACGAACGAAGCTCACCTTTGAGCGAATTGTCAGCGATCTGATCCACGAGCAACTCGAACTCCCGTTCGCTGAGATTGCTGCATATGGATTCGAGCCTGATTCTTATTTCATCTTTCAGCTTCAACCTGCGATCCGGTCTATCCACTTCACGTCCCCTGTTGTCTGCGAATCAGTGTTGCACTATCGGGACCGAAATGGGGTTTTCATGAATGTTTATCGTGAATTGGTCCGATTCCATTCATTAGCGATCAGCGTAGACACCACAGCTGCTGCGCTCATCTCCTTATCGCGCTGCAAATAGGTCGCAGGAATTTTCCCCTGTGGAATCCATCGTTCTCGATATTCGTGGAGAACCACTGGCAAATACTCGGCGGGGTCGGTAAAGCTGAAGTCCGGCGGAAGGATCTCGCGTTTTGTTCGAGACGCGTCGAGCTCCGACATCCAAGCGCCGCTGAACGATGAACAGTCGGGCAGCAGTTGCATCTCTTCCAGCCGAGCGCGAGGAGCGCGAACAATGTTTGGAGAGATCCCCGTTACCTCCCGTAACAATTCAAAGTATGCTGGAAGACTTAGCGAGCGCTCCTGGGAAACGTTGTACGCGCGGCCCAGTCCAACAGTGGTATGCGTTAGCGCTTCTATAACTCGCGCTACATCTGGTGCGTAGACATGTCTGATGGGCAATCCGTGCTCGTCAGGGACGAGAATCGGTGAGCCATCGTCGAGCCTGGCGAAATATCCCTGAATGCGACCGTAGTGATCGCGAGTCGACGCAACCATCGGCAGACGCAGCGTAGTGACCGGAAACTTTTCGCTTTCCCAGGCGGCTGCGAACACCTCCTCAGCGTCCCGCTTGTCGACTCCGTATTTCCAGCTGTCGTAGTCAGATACTCTTTCCTGCGGCGGCGCGCTCATTACCGCGCCTGCAAAGCTTTCCTCGACAAAAGGCCGCTGCGCGGCATCTCTCACCAGATACACCTGACCAGAACTGACGAACACGTAACGTTCTGTTCTGTCGCGAAACACGCCGACGCCTTCTCGAGCATCGTCGGCGTTGTAGGTGGTCATGTCAAGCACGAGATCGAAGCGTCTGCTTTTGATCGCGTTGGCGAACGACTCGTCGCCGCGTGTTGCGCGAATGCGCTCAACATCAGGCGGCAGCTCGTCTGGTGTCACGCCCCGGTTCAAGACAGAAACCGCGTGTCCTGCCTCGAGAAGATGCACAGCGGTGATGTGGCCAAGATTTCGGCTGCCGCCGAGGACCAGGATGTCTGACATGAAAATGCGCCCGGAGGGGCTCGAACCCCCAACCTTCTGATCCGAAGTCAGATGCTCTATCCAATTGAGCTACGGGCGCTTGCTTATTCGAACCTTGAATAAAGCGAGACGCCCGCCGGTTTGCCAAGCTAATCTTCCGGTCGTTTTCCGTTCTCGTCGAAAACAATGCCGGCGTTTCGCTTTGCGGGCCGCAGTGACAACGACTTCCCAGGGTGGCCGCTGTCGATCACGTTCGTCACGAAAGCTCCATGTCAAGGTGATTTTCGGGTGCGGTACTGCCGATGATAATAGATTGGGCCCGATGATTTCAAAACAGGTGGGCGCTCCAGCTTATGTTGTCGCTGCAGATTTTCTTCGCGCCAGGCAATGGGTGGGAAACTGTATCGCTGCTGCGTCTCGTGGGGTCACGCCACCGGCGTATCCAGCGGAAGTCGATGATGTGATTCTTGACGACCTGTGCCGGTGGGCAAAGTCGATGCGGTGATCGCCGAGCTCGAGATCGCAGGGTTCGGAAAACCTCGACCCAAATTGGCGCATCATCAGGGCATGAGCCGGCCGAAGAGCTTGAAACTGCTCGCAGCGAATTGGGAAGGCGAAATGATTCCGGCGAGGCACTCGATATAGTTCCGTTTGGACTCCGACTGACGGGACGAGTGGAAGGTCTGGCGGAGGACCCATTCGTGGAGAAGTGCGCGGCGTTTTACGCAACGGTCGCACTCGCACCTGAGCTGCCAGAGATTGTGTCGTCGGCAGGTGCACTCGCGTTCGTGGCTGACGTGGCAATAGGGCGGCCGGGTTTCGTGCGAGCCGCGCGCGATTCACTGAAGTGGCACGGATCGAGTATGCAAATTTTGGCGCGCGCGGGGGAGAAATTTCCGTTGGTGGCTCGTCCGCTGTCCGGTCTTGCCCATCGCGCGTACTACACTATCGCCGCGGCCATCGCGCTCCCGCGTCTGCGTAACACGAAAGAGAAGGCACTCAGGGAATTCGATCGGCGTAACGACGGAGCGATTCCTCCACGGAAAGAATCTGCGCCCCGTTGGTGACTAGCGACTGAGTGATGTAACCCTTTGTCAGCTCTGGAAGCGAAGCTCCTCGTAGCTCTCGCCTCCGGTACTGGGCAACGCTTCTATAGAGACACGTGTTACGCCAAGCGGTGTGCGGGAGCGACAGACGGCGAGTGCCTGAGCTGACCGACCATCATTCGAAGAGTCGGTGATCCCTGCATTTGAAGAAATATCGCCAAGCGGGCGGTCATCGTGTGCCATGAGGTTCGGCAGGCACGATACGAGTGTTGCCCCGGGGGGCGCAGTGAAGGGGCAATGGACAAAAACCACCACGGGTCAAGGTACGCTCACCGCCTGAAATCTGCATTCGGCCGTGTGCTCAGTGTTTCGTCCCGGGTTTAACCATAGGTTCGGAAAGAGAGCAGCGATTACCGCGTAACGACTGGCATTGGAGACCTAGCCTTGAACGCTTTTCATCGAAACAATTCGGCGGTGGGACATAGAATGATCCTCCTCGCGATTGGCGTGACTGCCTGTGGAGGCGGCGGGGCTGCCGTCGGACCGGCGACAGCTCCATCAACAGCTTCAGGCGGAACGACGACGACTCCCGCCGCACCAACTCCCGCAACTCCATCCACGCCGACACCATCGGGCAGCGTGGTGACCACATCTGGCACTTCTTTCACGCCAGCGACTGTCACTATCGTAACTGGCGCCACGGTTGTGTGGAATATCGCCGGGGCAACGCACAACGTGACCTTCGGCGCAAACAAGCCTACGGGCGGAGACATTCCCGACACACCTTCGGGGGGTACGGCGTCTCGCACATTCCCGACCAGTGGCACTTTTCCATATCAATGCACCCGCCACTCAGGAATGACAGGGCAGATCATCGTGCAGGGCGGCGCATCATCGCCGACGCCGTCCATCCCGTCTAACCCCGTTCCGGCTCCGGAAGTCATCGTCCAGGCGCTGGGCAACCGATTCAATCCCGAAGAAGTGAGTGTGGCTCCGGGCACGACTGTAACGTGGCAATTCAGCACCGCCGGAGGCATCACATTCAAGGACAAGTCGCCGAGCGGTGGCGATATCGCGACGCTTGCGACCGGCAGCACGGCATCGCGGACGTTCACGACTGCGGGCGATTACGACTACTACAGCAGTGCCAGTCGTGATGTGAAAGGCCGGATCAGAGTGAAGTGACGATGATTCAATCCTATGCAACGCGCATCGCAAGTGTCATTGGCGCTTTCACAATCGCAGTTTCTTCGTCGGCGCCGATTAATGCGAACGCGCAGTCGCTCCTCGACCGTTCCCCGAACATTTCAGGCGACTGGTCGGGCGCTCCGGGCACTTTGTATTTCCATTTCATCCATCGTTTTTCAACCAGCCCCGCGCCGGAACGGAAGGTTACGAACGTGCCGACTTTTCTGGTCGGCACAGGGCTGCCGTTTCATTTCTTCGCCGGTCTTAACTACGCGACGAACTCAACGCTCGCGCCGCGCTTTCCGAATGAATGGGAATTGTTCACCCGGTGGGCGCCGCTTTCGCAGGACCTCGGAGCGCCACTCGACGCTGGCGGACAGGTTGGCTACAATAATGCGGCCGAGGGGGTAGATGGCGAGGTGTCGGCCGCTCGCAGGTTTGGTCCGATGCGGCTTCTCGTCGCCGGCCGGGCGTTGTCCGATCCCTTTCAGAAGGGACATCAGCGGTTCGCGATTGCCGCCGGCTCGACTATTCGCGTTGGCAATTACGTCGCACTGGCTGGCGATGTTGCGTCGCTGACGGGCCGTGATTCGACTGAACGGGTGGCGTGGAGCGCCGGTGTTCATGTTGCGATTCCGCTCACTCCGCACACGCTGTCGTTGCAGGTGACGAACACCCTCGTTGAAACGCTGCAGGGTGTATCGCGCGGAACAGACCGGCTGAGATATGGATTCGAGTTCACGATTCCGCTCACGCTTGGCCGATATTTCGGCAAGCGCGAGACTCAATCGGCTGACGCTAACTCGGTGAGCCCTGATGGTGCGACCGCTGTGACTGAAGTAGCCGCCAAACCAGCTGAGCCCGCGCCGGCGAAAGACATGCCGGTTGCATCGAATCCGGTTCGCATTCAGAGGCCTCCGGTCTTGAAGCCGGCGTCGGAGCCCCTAGTCGCGACCGTTCCTGTATCGACAACAGCGTCAGCGCCGAAGAACGAGAGAACTTCGTCACCGGCACGTACTCCCGCCGCGGCAACTCCTCGTATGGCGGCGAAAGTCGTCAAGAATGGCATGAAGAACATCAACTACATGCAGACTCGAATGCAAATCGAAGTTGGCACGACTGTCGTGTGGAGCAACACTGACCCGCTCGCACACACCGTCACTGCCATTGACAAGTCGTTCAATTCGGGGCTCGTCGATCCCGGGAAGACATTTCGGCACACGTTTACCAAGGCTGGAACCTACACCTATTACTGCATGCCGCATCCGTTCATGAAGGGTGTGATCGTGGTGAGGGAATGACGGCGATGCGCGAGGTGACGGCACGGCACACAGGTTTCGGCGCTGTACTTTTGTCTGCCGGTGTGATTGCTCTTGTGTCCTGCGTGTCTGAGCGCACGACCGTGACGGGCGTGGATGCAAATGCGTGCGACGTTCAGCTGCCGGCGTCTGCGTTTGGATCATCAGTAGTTGTTATTCGTGACTTTGCATTCTCGCCATCAGAGATCCGGATCAGGCCCGGCACGAGGGTGACGTGGGTGAATTGTGGCGAAGCGGGTTCAGATTCGCACACCAGCACCTCCGACGGCGCATTTTGGAGTTCGCCGCTGCTTGCCCCCAGGACCACATTTACAACTGACTTCGCGGCGGCGGGAACGTTTGCGTATCACTGTGAACCGCACCCCGGAATGAGGGGAAGCGTCATTGTCGAGTAAACGATTGGCACAGACAGATTCCTGTGGCAGATGCACGATGTAGTTAAGCCTTCCAAACCATGGAGTGTGAGATGAACATGAAACGTCTGACGTTGTCCTCGCTAGCGATGTGTGCACTTGTCGCGTGCAGCGGCGGTGGTGGCAACAACGTGACAGGGACCGGGGCCGGGAGTGGATCGGGTAGTAGCAGCGGGTGCGACGATGGGTCAGTCTGCGTGTTGGCGTCGTCATTCAGCCCCGTAGACTTGACGATTGTCAGGAACGCGTCCGTTGCGTGGGTGGCAAAGACGGGCGTGCTTCACAACATCGTGTTCGATTCGCCAGTGTCACCAGGAGTGACGGACATCGGCAACTTCTCGGATGGCAGTGTGTCGCGCTCATTCTCGGCGATCGGCACGTTCGCCTATCACTGCACCATTCACGCAAACATGAAGGGAACGATCAAGGTTCAGTAGCGTTCATGCGAACGAGAAAGACCCGACAGCGCACATCGCAGTCGGGTCTTTACTGATCCGCCCCGGATGGGCTCGAACTCCAGCGCCCGATTCGAAGTCAGCTGTTCGGCGAACTTCCCTGCTACCTGTTGACCAACCTCTCCGCGAGCCGAGAGACCAGCCCCGCTTCACGATTCAACGCTGATGCAATTCGCACGATCTCTGCATCAACCTCCGACCAGCTTCCCTGCTCTATCGCTTCGCGCGCCGCGGGCATCGTCTTCACCCCGTAACCGGTGTAAAAACCCGGCGCGTACAGCATGTGCCGGTACCACGGCCGACCCTTCAACCCTTCCGGTGACGTCATCGCCCGCTCTGCCTGAAGAAGCTCTCCGTTGATTGCGCGAACAGATGCGGCCCTCGCGGCAATCGACACGCTCGAGCCCGCCGATGTTGTGCCCGCAGCAAACGCCCGATCATAACGTGACGCAGCGTGCGACAGGGAATCAACCGCGTTCAACAGTGGCGAGAAATTGAACTGAGGTGGTGCCTGTTTCCACATCGGCGCCGCGGTGGGCTGACGCGGATCGCTGACGGAGACGTACACGCCATCGTCGATCGAACGATTCGTGTCGGTGATCTGGTCGTATCGCGTGTCGCGCAGCTTCTGCAGCTGCGTCACGTACGTACCTGCGGTTTCGGCCAGATTGCCAAACGCGAATGGAATCACGTCGGCTGACGCAAGACGCATGACCGCGGTGCCGACAGTCTGCGCCAGCGCGCGCCCGTAGACGAAAGCTGTATCGCTAAAGTGCGTGTACCAGTAGAAATCGTCGTAGATCGAGTGATAAATGCCACCGTTATCCTCGCCGCCGTAGCCGAGGTTCAGTGATGGAATACCGAGGTGCTGGAGAAACGGTGAGTAATCCGAGCCCGAGCCAAGCGCGTCGATGCGCTGGTCTTCGCGATCGCGCATTTCCTTTCGCTCCTCGGTCGAGCCAGTCCTGAGGGTGAGAGCCTGGTTTCTCTTCCAGACACTGACGTTGGTCTCGGGATCCATGATGTCGCGCTCGACACCGTTGATAAATTTTTCGAGGATGTGCGAGCCTTCGATGCCGAGGTATCCGCGTCCGTTCGTGTCGCTGTTGATGTAAGCGACGGCGTGTTTCGCGAGGTCGTCCTGGTGTGTTTCAACCCATTCGGTTGAGCCGAGCAATCCGGGCTCTTCGCCGTCCCAAGCAGCGTAGATGATGGTGCGCTTCGGCTTCCAGCCCTGTTTGACGAGCTGGCCCAAGGCGCGAGCTTCTTCCAGCTCGGCGATGAGGCCGGAGATTGGATCTTCCGCACCGTTCACCCATGCGTCGTGGTGGTTGCCGCGAATAACCCACTGATCTGCCTCTGTTGTTCCGGGCAATTTTGCAATTACGTCGTGGAGGGTCCGTGTGTTCCAGTCCGACTTTACGACCATGTGAACCTGGGCCGGTCCGGGCCCGAATCGATACGAGATCGGCAGGCCGCCGCGCCATGCGGCAGGAACCATCGTTCCCTTCAACGCTGCAAGAAGCGGTTGGGCGTTGCCGTAAGAAATCGGGAGTGTCGGGATCTTCGTGATCGTCGGCACATCGGCGAGGGCAAGGCGCTTCGCGTCTTTTGTCGCGCCGACACCCGGCGTCATCGGATCCCCAGGATAGGTTGGCATGTCGGCGACAGACCCGCGTTGCACGCCCTGCGATGGACGCATCGGGCCGTTGGGGAATACGTCGCCACCGGCGTAACCGTCATTGCCCGGATCCGAATAGATCAAGCACCCAATCGCGCCGTGTTCCGCCGCCACCTTTGGTTTGATACCGCGCCACGAGCCGCCGTACTTCGCGATGACGATCGCGCCTTTGACAGAGATGCCGTGGCGCTCGAGCTCTTCGTAATCCGCGGGAATACCGTAGTTGACGAACACGAGCGGGCCGGTGACATCTCCGTCGTGCGAATATGCCACGTAAGGGGGGAGTTGCTCGTCTGACTGCCCTGAAGTTGGATCGACATCGAGCTTTCTTTCGTTCAGGTCAGCGACAAATTTCGTAGGCGAGATCATCTCGACGAGGCGTTCTTTCGGCGTCGGGAAAAGGACATCGAAGTTTTCGATCTCGGCTTGCCAACCGTACGATCTGAACTGATCGCGAATCCATTCGGCGTTTTGCTTGTCGTAGGCCGACCCGACGTGATGCGGACGAGCTGACAGGAGTCTCATCGATTCGCGCATCCTTGCGGGCTCGGGGATCGATTTGAATTTCGATTCCCAGTCGCGCTCAGCACGAGAAGATTCTGTCGTAAAGCCGCGAATGACGTCCGTATCGGCGGAGAATGGAGTCATCGCCAGCGTGCCGGCCGCGGCAACAAGAGTAAGGATCACAGCGCGCATCAATTCAGTTCCGGTGTGGGGATGGCAAAGTCTACGGCCTGGGCTTCATCGAAAAAAGGGTACGACAACAACAATACCTGTTGGACACAGAGACCACAGAGGACACAGAGGAAGGCAATCAGTGTTGTTCGTGGCGCGGGGTCGTCGCAATCAAGGCTTCTGGAACTGGGTTTAAAGGACGGGACGACGGGTCGAGAGGAAAAAGACGCGGCCGCTCTGCACCGTCGTTCCGTCGCTCAACCAAAAATCAAACATTTTCCCGAAAGAGATGCCTTCAAAGCAAGAGACCACAGAGTCTGAACTCTGTGGTCTCTGCGGCCTCTGTGTCGAAAGCAGCTTTTCAGAAGCTCAGACGGCGTCGGAAAGCGAAGTGAAATTGAAGTCCTTCACCTTGATCGGCGGTACGACGACTGCTCCGCCAGCTTCTGTGCCGGCGAGACGAACGGCAGGACCGACGGCCTCGAGGTTGTTCAACATGAACAGCGGCGAATCGTTGAACCGGAAGTTCTTTACTGCCTTCGTGATTTTTCCGTTCTCGATGAGGAACGTTCCGTCGCGCGTGAGACCCGTGTACATGATCGTGCGCGGATCGACTTCGCGGAGATACCACAGGCGCGTGACGAGAACTCCACGCGTCGTGGTCTTGATCATGTCGTCGAGAGACGTCGTGCCGCCACTCATGATGAACGAGGTAGGAGCTCCCGTTGGCGACTTGCCCATCTTCTTTGCCCAGAAGCGCGAGTAGTAAAGCTCTTTGAGCGTGCCATGATCGACGAATACCTGCTTGCCGAGGGGCAGGCCGTCGCCATCCCATGGCTGCGAAAGAATCATGGGATCAAACGGATCGGCGGTGATGCTGACGCGCGGATCAACGATCTTCTCTCCGATCTTGTTGCCGCCGCCTTGCTTGGTGAACGGACTGCGTCCTTCGTCTGAAGAGCGTGCGTCGGCGTAAGCACCGATTAGCTGAACGAGATCACCGACGGCCTGTGGCTCCATCACGACTGTGTAGCGACCAGGCTCGATAGCGACTGGATTGCGTGATAGACGCGCCTTGTCGATCGCCCGCTGGCTGACGCCCTTGATATCGAGCTGCTTCCAATCCGGATGCTCGGCTCCAGCCCAACCTGAGCCAGTGCCGTCTGCCGTACGTGCTGTAACTGTGTAGTTGGCGTTCGTTGACTTGTGATACGCGAACAGCTTGGCGCTGTTGCCGAGCGCATTCGTTGCTGTGTTGACGACGAGGTAACCGGCGACGTTCAAGTCACCGGATTTGCGCGCGGGTTCCAGCGCCGTAAGTGCGGCGTTAACGAGATCGCTCGCATCGATCTTTTCGGTTTCCGGAAAGTCAGCGTTGACAGTCTTGATGGCCTGCGGTCCGAGGTTGGGCATCGCCTCCGGATCGTCCGGGGCGAGCTTCGCCAGTTCCTCAGACTCTTTGACGGCTCGCATGAGAGCTTCGTCCGAGAGGTTGTTGGTCACAACCACGGCGCTCTTCTTACCGAACGTGCTGGTGACTGCAACGTTGGCATCAGCGACACTTCCCGCGGTCGAAAGCTGATTCGCTGCGAAGCGGATGTTGTTCGTCAGGCCGCTCGTCACATTGACGGCGATCGAGTCGGCCGAAGACATCTTGATCACGCGGTCGATGATCTGCTTCGACTGCTCCTGTGACAGGATGTCGGCGTCTGCAGCCCCTGGGATCAATCGCTTGGGGACTCTCATGCTTTCCTTCCGGTGTTAATGACGTTGATGTTGCGAAAGCGTGCTGGCGGCGAACCGTGGCTGACGGCGTTGA
>JBDUEH010000042.1:0-10375 GCA_040002555.1 Gemmatimonadales bacterium
CCGATGATCGAGGCGACAGAGTACTTCGACTTCGCGTTCAGCATGATGCTGGCCTTCGGGCTCGCGTTCGAGCTGCCCATCGCAATTCTGCTGTTGTCAGCACTTGGTATCATCAAGCCGGAATTCCTGTCCAAGTACCGCAGGCACGCGATCGTCATCACGGTCATCGCCGCGGCGTTCATCACACCGGACGCGAGTCCCACGACTCTGTTCGCGCTTTCGCTTCCGCTGTATCTGTTGTACGAGCTCGGTGTTGCTCTTTCGTATTTTGTCACGCGAAAGCGCCGCAAACGTGAACGCGACGAGCAGATCGCTGAGGAACTTGCAGCCAGGGAAGCGATGGAGCGCCGTCGCGAGGCAGTAGCTACGCGCGAGCCAAGAAGACTGGGCGTCGAAGTATGAGGCGCGTTCTAATTGCGGTCGCGATCTTGTTTACGGCAAATACGGTCGATGCGCAGATACCTGGCGGGCCAGTGCGTCCAACGCGTCCGACCAACATTCCCCGTCGCTTGCCCGGTGATACCACCTCGAAGGCCGACTCGCTTCGAGGCGACTCGGCGCGCAACCACGAAATAGTGAAGTGGGCCGAGCCCGATTCGCTCACCGCAGCCCTACTCGCAAAAGTTGGTTACTCGGCAACGCGGTACCAGGGCGTGAATGTCAATTTCGACGCGACGAAGCGCATCCTGTATCTGGAGGGTAACCCGACGGTTGGACGCGCCGCAGTTGGGCGAGGCGGAACATTGCTCGTCGGTGATACGATCACATACAACGATTCGACGAAAGTGATCGTTGCGCTGGGCGATACTCTCGTCCTCAGGGATCCTTCCCGCGGATCGGCGGACGTAATTGCGATTGGAAGAATGACGTACAACGTCGATGAACGTCGGGGAAGCGTTACTAACATCAGCACATCGATCGAGAGTGGTGAGCAGTGGTTCGTCCACGGATCGGTCGCGGCTTTTCGGAACGATACGACGGGCGGGAAATCAACTGCGTTTTACGCGCGGAACGGAATCATCACGAGCTGCGACGACTCCGTGCCGGATTACCACTTCGCTTCGAAAGAGATCAAGCTGATCTCGAAGAACATCATGGTAGCGCGTCCGGCAGTTCTGTATATCGGCGACGTTCCCGTGTTCTATCTGCCGTTCATTTTTCAGGACATGCGATCGGGGCGGAGAAGTGGAATGCTCACTCCGCGATTCGGAGTGGGAGAAATTTTCCGCAACAGTCCGTCCTATCGTCGGCACCTGGAAAACCTCGGCTACTATTTCGCGGTGAACGACTACTCTGACGCGCAGATTTCGCTGGATTGGCGGAGCGGTGCCTCGGCTACGTCGAGCGATCCGGGCTGGGTGCGGATTAACGGCGAGTGGCGCTACAGGTGGCTCAACCGTTTCCTCACTGGACGAATTGGAGTTTCGCGCCTTGCCCAGCGAGACGGGACGACGAACACGGCCGTTTCATGGGGTCATCAGCAGGATTTCTCGCAAACGACTCACCTGACAACCGACATCAACTACGTAACGAGCACTAAGCTTCAACGGCAAAACACGTTCGACCCCCGGCAGGCGCTTGCGACGATTTCCAGTCACGCGAACTATCAGCAGCAGTTCGGCCCCGCGTCCATGAGCCTCGGCGGAAGCCGCACGCAATATCCGGGCAGGGATGACGTTACGCAGGATTTTCCAAACTTCACCATCAGCACTCCGACGCTGGCGCTCGCTCGGTGGCTGGAGTGGACGCCATCTCTGAACGTGAACAACAGTGAGCAGCTGAAGGTCAAGCGCCTCGGGGAGTTCGCTTTTGGATTGAGGAACGTCGGCGGCGCAATCGACAGCACGCAGCTTACCGCCAACTCGCGCCTGACGAATGTGTCATTTGGCACTCCCCTGAAGATCTTCGGCTTCAGCCTGAACAACAGCGTTTCTGTTGTCGATCAGGAAAACAACCAGCCGCAGCGCATCCCGATCGTCAACCCTGACGATCCGACACAGACACTCGACCGCGTTTTCGGGAGAACGTTCAGCACTCAGCTAGACTGGAACACCGGGTTCAGTCTTCCGACTCTCCTCCAGTCCACGCTGAAGCTTTCGCCTGGCATTTCACTTCAAAACGTGGATGGTCACGCTTTCTTTGTTCGCACTGAACAGACCGGCGGCCGTTATGTCCACCAGTCGAAGCGACCAAGTTATTCTCTTTCCGCGTCGCCGACATTTTTTGGGTTATTCCCGGGCATTTTCGGAGTCAGCCGCTTCCGTCACTCCATCTCGCCGCAGGTCACGTATTCGTACGCTCCGGCGAAGGCAGTCAGCAGAGAATATCTCTCGGCGTTGAACATCAATCCGCGCGACTACCTCGGCAGCTTTGCGGCTAATCAGGTCACGCTCAACGTATCGCAGGTGATCGAAGCGAAGATGAAGTCGAAGGACACCGTCAACGCGGAAGAAGGCCGCAAGGTGAAACTGCTGGCGATAGGCATGTCGCCGCTGAGCTACGATTTCGAGAGAAAGAGGAAGACCGGCCACTCCGGTTTCACTCAGGACGCCTTCGGTTACACGCTCAATTCAGATCTGCTTCCCGGATTCAACCTTGGCGTCAACTACTCGCTCTTTCAGGGAAATCCGAACAGCGACAGCTCGAAGTTCAAACCGTTCAGGACTAATGTGAACGCATCGTTCAGCTTCAATGGCAACTCCGGAGTCTTCGGAGCTATCGCACGCATTTTCGGACGCGCGGTGCCAAACACCTCACCGCAGACCGAGCGTCTGGGCCAGAATGCCGATGACGCCCTGGACCAGCGCGTAGCGTCGATACCTGTCGCCGGCGGTTCAAATAGATCGAACCTTTATTCGGTACCGTCTACCCAGGCATGGCAAGGTTCTTTCACCTTCACTTCTTCACGCCAGCGTCCACCGACGGGCAACGGAGTAATTGTCTTTCAGGATCCGAAGACACTATGTCAGGGTTTTCTTCCCGCAAGTCCGCTCTCCTACGACCTGTGCGTTCTTCAGCAATCACAAAATCCGACAAGCGCCGCGCCGATCACGGGAATCACCGCTGGTGCGCCGTTTGTGCGCGTTCCCTCGCGTGAGAATCTCACTTCGAGCATGAATTTTCACCTGACGCCGAAATGGTCCGGTGGGTGGCAGACGACATACGATTTTCAGACGCAGCGATTTGCCAGTCACGCGGTCACTCTGCAGCGTGAGCTTCATGACTGGAGATCGATATTCGCATTTACGCGAACGCCGACCGGTAATTTTTCGTTCAACTTCTTCATCGCCCTGAATGCGCAGCCGGACATCAAGTTCAACTACGACAAGTCGACTTACAGGGACACAGGACGGTAAGACTTGCCCTCGGTCCTCCACATTACCAACGGCGACTCGGCTGGCGGGCTGATTCAGGAAAGCGACATCGGTGGAGATGTACTTCCGTGGCGCGACGTGCTTCACGAAGGACCGGTTCCTGCCAATCTCGACCTCGACCAGCTGCGTGAAGTAAGAGCCCGGTACCTGGGCTCGGAAGGCCTGGGCGATTTCGCAGGCATCCTGAAGGATTTTACGGAGAGAGATGACACGCTCCGACGGTTCGCCGAATATGACGAAATCGTTCTCTGGTTCGAGTGGGACCTCTACGACCAGCTTCAGCTCATTCAACTGCTGGATTTCTTCGCAGCGTTCTCCGCGGATGATCTGGCGGAAACCGGAACGTCGATCTCTCTTGTCGGTCCCGGGGGCTACCTCGGCGCCCTTCCAGTTGAAGAGTTTCCAGTATTGATGGACGGTCGTGAGTCTGTATCAAAGGAAATGTTGGAGCTTGGCAGGACGGCGTGGGCAGCGTTTCGCAATTCCGATCCGCGAGAAATTCACGTCGTTCGGAAAGGAGATACTTCGGCGCTTCGTTTTCTTGGCGATGCGTTCGCGCGCCATCTCCAGGAATTTCCTTCGATGTCAAATGGCCTTTCCCGTTCAGAAACACAGATTCTTGAAGCGGTTTCGCAGTCACCGCAGACTTTCACTGAGATCTTCAAGGGAGTGTCGAACACGGAAGATCGCGTCTTCTGCGGCGACTCTATCCTGGCGGGCTACATTCAACGCATGAGCAACTGCGAAACTCCACTGATCGTGTATCCTTCCGGCGAGCGAATCGATGCACCGCGTGCCGACGAAGATTCGCGCGCTTTCCGGAATGCCGAGATCGTCCTGACGGACGCCGGGCGTCGGGTGCTCGCGTGTGAAAACGACTGGATCTCGATGGGTGGCAGCGATCGCTGGCTCGGCGGAGTTCATCTTGCCGGCCGTGCGGCGACGTGGCGCTGGGATTCAGACGCGGGTACTCTGAGGGAGATTCGCTTGGACGACAACGAATGACTGGCAAGCTTGAAGAGGTGGTTCTCGACGGCTCATCTCTCACAATCGATTCCGTGCATGCGGTGGCTGTGGGGGGTGCCTGTGTTTCTTTGTCAGACGGTTCGCGCGAGAGGATGGGGCGGACGCAAAGGGTGATTGCCGGGATCGTCGAGCGCGGAGACGTCGTCTACGGAGTGACAACCGGTTTCGGAAAGCTTTCTGAGATCGCTATTCCCCGCGATAGACTGGCCGAGCTTCAGGTGAATCTCGTGAGGAGTCACGCGGCTGGCGTTGGACCATTTTTGCCAGTCAGAGAAGTGCGGGCGATGATGCTACTCCGCGCGAACGTTCTGGCGAAGGGATTTTCCGGAGCACGTCCGGAATTGGTGGATTTGCTCGCCGGAATGTTGAACGAACGGCTCCATCCGCCAATTCACGAACAGGGAAGCGTGGGAGCGAGCGGCGACCTTGCTCCGTTGGCTGCGCTCGGCCTCGCGTTGATAGGTGAAGGAAGACTTTCGCACGATGGGAGCGGGCTTGGAGATGCGCGGGAGCTTCTGCACGCTCACGGGCTGGCACCGCTGACGCTTGGACCGAAAGAAGGGATCACTCTGATCAACGGAACACAGGCGCACACTGCGGTTGCTGCGCTCGCAATTCACGATGCGATGAGGCTCTGGCGCGCAGCGCATGTAGCGGGCGGGATGTCGCTGGAGGCGCTTCTCGGAACGCCGGTTGCTTTCGATGAACGTATCCATGATGCGCGCGGACAAACAGGTCAATCGCAATCGGCAGCGTTTCTTCGGTCATTGTTCGAAGAGAGCGAGCTCAGGGAATCCCACCGATATGGGGATCCACGCGTGCAAGACGCGTATTGCCTCCGCTGCATGCCGCAGGTTCATGGCCCCGTGCTCGATGCGTTGGAGTGGATTGCGGGAATAGTTGGACGAGAAATCAACGCCGCGACCGACAATCCTCTCGTTTTCGAAAACGGTGAGACTCTGAGCGGCGGAAACTTTCACGGACAGGCCGTTGGAATGGCGCTGGACTTTCTCGCGATCGTGTTGACCAATCTTGCGACAATTTCGGAGCGGAGAATTGACCGGCTGGTGCATCCTGACTTCAATCAGGGGCTGCCGGCATTTCTGTCGCCGGAAGCAGGAGTCAATTCAGGATTCATGATGGCGCAGGTAACGGCCGCCGCGCTCGCGAGCGAGTGCAAGGTTCTCTCACATCCTGCGACAGTTGACACGATTCCGACCGATGGAAATCGCGAGGACGTCGTTCCGATGTCGATGGGTGCGGCGTGGAAGGCGCGTCGCGTTGCAGACAATCTCAGAAATGTTCTGGCGATTGAACTGATGTGCGCTGCACAGGGACTTGATTGTCGCCTGCCGCTCAAGCCTGGCAAGCCTCTCATCGATGCGCATGCGGCGGTGAGAAATATCGTCGCGCCACTGGCAGCCGATCGCGTTTTGACTCCGGACATCGAGGCGTTGGCCGCCGCGATTGCGAATGGTGTTTTTGGAGGTGCCGCATGACAGACGTCCTTTCCCGGCATTCGGAAGGCGTGGAAGTGGTCGCCGGTCCGCGACCGGTTCGCGCTCCGCGGGGACGCGAGATCAGCTGCAAGGGCTGGCAGCAGGAAGCAGCCCTCAGAATGATCATGAACAATCTCGACGCCGAGGTGGCGGAGAGACCGGACGACTTGGTGGTGTACGGTGGAACAGGCAAAGCTGCGCGCAGCTGGGAAGCGTTCGACGCGATTGTTCGCGCGCTGCGGCGTCTCGAGAATGATGAGACGCTCCTGGTGCAAAGCGGGAAGCCGGTGGCGGTTTTTCGCACGCACGAGTTGGCGCCGCGTGTCCTGATTGCGAACAGCAATCTCGTTGGGCGTTGGGCGAACTGGGACTATTTCCGCGAGCTGGAAAAGAAGGGGCTGATCATGTACGGTCAGATGACTGCGGGCTCGTGGATCTACATCGGTTCGCAGGGAATCGTGCAAGGCACGTACGAAACTTTCGGATCAGTCGCGCGAAAGCATTTTGGTGGATCGCTTGCCGGCCGCTTTGTTCTGACGTCCGGGCTTGGCGGTATGGGCGGAGCGCAGCCACTCGCAGCGACGATGCAGGGAGCAGCGGTCCTCGCGATTGACGTCGACGAATCTCGCGTAGACAAGCGAATAGAGACGCGGTACGTCGATAGAAAGACTTCCAGCCTCGATGAAGCGCTCGCGTGGATCGATGAAGCGAAGTCCGAACAGCGCGCGCTTTCTGTTGGTCTTGTTGGCAATGCTGCCGATGTCATTCCGGCGCTGGCATCTCGCGGTGTAATTCCTGACGTACTGACCGATCAGACCAGCGCGCACGACATGTTGAACGGCTACGTGCCGGCTGGAATGCCATTGAGCGAAGCCCTCGCACTGAGGGCCGCTGACCCGACGCGCTACGTGAAGCTGTCGACCGCGTCGGCCGTGGTTCATGTCTCAGCGATGCTTGAAATGCAGCGCCAGGGCGCGATCACGTTCGATTATGGAAACAACATTCGCACGGTGGCCCTTGACGGTGGGCTGAGCAACGCGTTTGACATTCCGGGGTTCGTCCCGGAGTACGTGCGTCCCTTATTCTGCGAAGGGAAGGGGCCGTTTCGCTGGGTTGCCCTGTCCGGAGATCCGAAAGACATCGAGCGGACAGATGACCTCGTGCTCGAGCTGTTCCCTCAGGATGAACATCTCAAGCGATGGATTACGCTCGCGCGCGAGCGCATCGCATTTCAGGGCCTGCCTGCACGCATCTGCTGGCTCGGTCAGGGCGAGCGCGCGCGGTTCGGAGTTGCAATTAACGATTTGGTCGCATCGGGCGAAATTTCGGCGCCGATTGTGATTGGAAGAGATCACCTCGACACCGGCAGCGTTGCATCGCCGTTCAGGGAAACTGAGGGAATGCGGGACGGAAGTGATGCAATCGCCGACTGGGCGATTCTCAACGCTTTACTGAATGTCGCGAGCGGCGCGTCGTGGGTGTCGTTTCACCATGGTGGTGGTGTCGGCATCGGAAATTCGTTGCATGCCGGGCAGGTGATAGTCGCTGACGGCACTCCCGAGATGAGAGAGCGCCTGGAGAGAGTGTTGACGAACGATCCGGGGATTGGAGTCGCCCGGCACGCGGACGCGGGTTACGAATCCGCAATCGCGGCGGCTGCGGAGCATGGTATCGAGATACCGAAATGATGATTTATCCGTCGCAATAATCATTGAGAGAATGAAATCATCTGAGATCCTCCCCTAGTGTTATCCAGCAAGTTCAAACCGTGGCACGTCCCGATATTTCTTGTGAAGTACGCACGTCTTTCGGTCACTCGGATGCCGGTGCTCGTCCACTTCGAGGTAACACTCAGATGCAATGCTCGATGCGGCTTCTGCGACTATTGGAAAACAGAACCTGGCGCTAAAGCGAAGGAGCTGGCGAGTTTCGTCGATGCAGCGAAATTCTTTAACCCGATGATGATCACGTACACGGGGGGAGAGCCCACTCTTCGTCGTGATCTGGAAGACATTGTCTCGGGCGTCGATCGAGCCGTCAGCACTCAATACTCGACGCTGATCACCCATGGTGGAATGATGACGCCCGAGCGGGCGAAGTCACTGTGGGACGCGGGCATCCACCAGTTCAATTTCTCTCTTGACTATCTCGACGAGCGGCATGACAAGGCTCGCGGAATTCCTGGCTTGTCGGCGAAGATCCTCAACGTGATTCCGCGAATGCAATCGCTCGGCGTTGACAGCATTCGCTTCAACACTGTCATTCGCGATTCGAATCTCGATCAGCTCATGCCGATCGTTCGGCACGCGCAGGAACTTGGAGTCGGCGTCAACTTCAGCTCCTACACCGACTCCAAGAACGGCAACGCTGACGGTCTCATTCGCGATGACAAGCTCAACGAGCTCGAGGAGACGATGGCCGAGCTCCAGGCGTTCAAGCGAGCGAATCGCGGAGTAATCACGAACTCCGATTACTACCTCGAGCAAATCCCGCTCTACGTTCGCGGACTCGTCAAAGCGCCGTGTCGCTCGGGAATCAGGACCGTTCACGTTGATCCTTCCGGACACGTGAAGAGATGCCCCGATTTCCCAACGGATTTTCACTGGACCGACTTCAAGAAATACGAGCCAATCGACTGCAATAAGTGCTTCTACGCATGCCGAGGTGAGGCTCAGGCGCCAATCACGATCAATCGCATTCGCGACGTGATGGCGACGCAATGACACAACTTCTCTTCGTCAACGTCAGCCAGGTTGTGACGTGCGCCGGGCCAGGGCGCGCTCGGCGCGGTACGGAAATGTCCGATGCCGGCGTACTCACATCTTCGGCGGTCGCGACGGACGGAGAGAACATCGCAGAAGTCGGTGACACCCCATCGCTCGAGAAAAAATATCCCAGCGCCACTCGAATTGACTGCAACGGCGGCGTACTCACGCCAGGCCTCGTTGACTCCCACACCCACGCGATCTTTGGCCGCGCTCGCTACGAGGAGCAGGAGATGCGCGCCGCCGGTGTCGGATACATGGAGATCGCGCGGCGGGGCGGAGGAATTCACTCATCGGTTGCGGACCTTCGTTCTCGCTCGGAGGACGATCTCTATTCGATCGCGTTCGAGCGAATCAAACGACTTGCTTCTTTCGGCTCAACAACAATCGAGGTCAAATCTGGTTACGGCCTTTCGATCGAAGATGAACTGAAATCGCTTCGCGTAGTCGCGCGCCTCGCGAACGCGTTCCCGATTCGACTCGTACCGACGTGGCTCGGCGCGCACGAAATCCCGATCGACTACCGAAAGTCAGCCACCGGCCGGCGCGATTATGTTCGGTATTTGATCGACGAAATGCTTCCCCAGGTCGCGAATGAAAAGCTCGCGAAGTTCGCGGACGTCTTTTGCGAGCCGGGCGTTTTCACTACCGCCGAGACGCGCGAAATCCTCTCCGCGTCGCGAACAGCCGGGCTTTTGCTGAAACTCCATGCGGACGAATTGGAGCCGCACGGCGGAGCCGAGCTCGCGGCGGAGATCGGCGCGACCTCGGCTGACCATCTTGGCGCAATTTCGAATCAGGGAATATCTGCTCTCGCCCGCTCGTCCACAGTGGCGACGTTGCTTCCGGGCACGATGCTCTTCCTTGGTAAGGAGAAGCAGGCACCGGCGCGCGCCCTGATCGACGGGGGAGCGGCCGTTGCGCTTGCCACCGACTTCAATCCCGGGACTTCACCGACGTTCAATTTCCCCCTGATTCTCACTCTGGGAGTGAGCCAGCTCAGGCTGAGCGTAGCGGAGTCCGTAATCGCTGCCACAGTCAATGGGGCGGCCGCTCTGGGGCTGGCTGACCGCGTCGGCCAGCTTGCCCCGGGCTACTCGGCCGACCTGGCAATTTGGGAGGCCCAGGACATTCGTGAGATACCCTATTGGTATGGTGATCGTCGTTGTACGAGCACGTGGGCGAGAGGAAAACCTTGTCACGCTCTCTAGCCTCCCGATAACTTGAACTACTCGCGCTGGCCGGTCTCGGTCGCGCGCGGTTTTACGCCGATCCACGCAGATGTCCAATACCGCAAAGCTCAAAAAAAAGGGAGCAGAGTTCGAGTCGAAGAAGCAGTACGATAAAGCACTCGAGCTCTACGAGCAGGCGCTCAACAGCACCCGGGCCGGCGATGAGGAACGGGACGTCCCGTTCTACAATCGCGTCGGCGACGTCCACTATCGCATCGGCAACAACGAACAGGCGATCAACACTACGAGCAAGCCGCGGATCTCTACGCCGAGGGCGGGTTCTTCAATAACGCGATCGCCCTTTGCAACAAGATCCTGCAAAATTTTCCGGCCGCACGATCATCTACTACAAACTCGGCATCATCAGCGCGAAGAAGGGTTTCAACAGCGACGCGAAGCAGAACTTCTTCGAGTATGCCGACCTCAAGTCGGAGGCATTGGAGCAGCTTGAAGTCCTTTATGACACGCTCGAGTCGGAG
>JBDUEH010000043.1:0-10079 GCA_040002555.1 Gemmatimonadales bacterium
CGCGTTCCTGTTCCTGCTCCATCCAGTCCATCGTCGCGGTGCCTTCATGCACCTCACCGATTTTGTGGGACTTTCCGGTGTAATAGAGAATACGCTCGGTCGTAGTCGTTTTGCCGGCATCGATGTGAGCCATGATGCCGATATTGCGGTAGTTAACGAGCGGGGTTTCGCGTGCCATATAGTCCTGATGAGCGCGCTCGCGGGCAGGTGCCGTTTTCGCGCGGGTAATTCGTGGTATTGCGGGCCATCGGAGAAGTCTGGGCACAGTGAACAAAAACGCGGGTGGACCAGAGCGCCCAGAAGGGGCCGGTATCCATCCGCTGCCGCCGGGTGTTCCCGCTGCTGAAACACGGGAGGGGACCCAAGGGCGCGCCGGGCTAAGTTGCTATCCGGCGTTGAGTTGTGACCAGCCTAGAAGTATCGCCCCCCGCGACGGGAAATGGAAGTCCTCCAGCGCCATGACGACGCTTCGCAGTGGCATTCGCGCCGTTTGAGATCGATTATAGAAAAGTCGACATCGATGTCCGGCTTAGTACAACGCCTCGCCGCATGGCAATCGCTCTTCTTGAGCCGGAGCAGCGCCAAAACGAGCGGCCCGCAGTCATCGCTGGGCTCATTGATTAGAAGGCGGCCGGTGCGGGAGATCCTTGAGGTTGACTTGCCCGCGCTGCTCGCCGAGCCGCCGATTAAGCGCTTAAGGTATTCCCCGTGAGAAGAGGCGCCACCAGTGGGCGCCTCTTCTACGATATGCATCAAAGGGGCAGATCCTGCTTTGAGACGATGAGTAAATCGACAGGCAGGTGATGCTGCTGTCCCGTTGTTGTGCAGGTCGCCCGGTTTACGCCGGCATTGGCCGCTGCAACGAGCGGATCCGGATCGCGATCCTTGGTGTAAACGTGGTAGGTACGCGCGTCAATCCGCTCCACCCAGACGTCGTCGCCACCAACGTCGATATTCCAGCGCCACGCGTCACACCGGGTCGACTGGGTCGGATTGACCGCCATCGCACGTTCGACGCGATTCGCGTAACCCTGGCGAATGACGGTGGCAGGGTTGGAGATGTTGCGGACGTTGAGGAAGACGGCCATCGTCTCTGATCCGCCGTTCGGATATTGCGGATCGTTAACCGGGTACACGACTGACATCTTCCGCGGGTACGCGGCGCAACCGTTGGCCTTTGCGGTCGGATTATTCGTCTGCAATGTGGCATCACCAGAAATGCTCCCTGTGGCGTTGAATATCTGAGACGTTACGCCGCAAACTCCGTTGTCGTAGACCGAGTTCGCTCCTTCACCGTATTGATTGTCGCTGACGAGGCCCAGACCAGTTGCGTCCAGCGGCAGTTTCCAGGTTGATGCCGCATTCGTAGCTGTCGATTTCGCGAAGACGGGCGCGCCTGGCAGGGAGCGCGCCGACGGAGCGGTTGTCTCCTGTGTGCAAGCCGCAAACAGAAACGCCGATGCAACCAGTGGAAAAGAGTTGAAGCGCATACCGTAACTCCTTGCCTGAAGAGGATTGATGATCAACGTCCGAGAATTCATTCGGACTGTGTTATTCAACGGTCAGGACGAGACGATTTGCGTTGA
The DNA here is from genome assembly GCA_040002555.1 of Gemmatimonadales bacterium. Lineage (GTDB taxonomy): Bacteria > Gemmatimonadota > Gemmatimonadetes > Gemmatimonadales > Gemmatimonadaceae > UBA4720. Next base: position 1,587 of record JBDUEH010000043.1, read on the forward strand.
CATCGGCACAGTTTGTCGCAGCGATGTGCGAAAAAAAGAGGCACTGTCGACAGTGCCCCCTTTTTCAATGTCAGATGAAACAAACTTGAACGATGATAATGATTCGTCCGCCACGCCGCTCCGGATTTATGGGATCAGGTCCTTCGATACCATGTAGAAGTCGACACTCAAATGGTGTACCTGGCCGGTTGTCGTGCAGACTGCCCGATTGTTCTGCGCATTGACGGCAGCGAGTGTCGGGTCGGGATCACGATCCTTCGTGTAGACGTGATACGTGGAGGCGTCAGTTCGCTCGACCCATACCATGTCGCCGGGGAACGTTACGTTTGTCCACCTCCAGGCATCGCATCGCTGGTTCTGCGTCGGATTCAACGTGAATGCCCTTTCGACGCGATTCGCATATCCCACCGAAATCGTGGTCGCCGAATTGGAGATGCTGCGAACATTCAGGAAGACCAGCATCGTTTCTGTGCCGCCGGTGGGATATGCCGGGTCGCCGGGCGGATAGACGACAGTCATCGTGCGGGACTGACAGCCCTTTGTCTTCGAGTTTGGATTGTTGGTCTGCAACGTCGCATCTCCAGAGCCTGTAGTGAAAATCGTACCCTTGACGCTGCAGATCCCGTCCTCATATACCGAATTTGTGCCGGCGGTGAAGAGGCCGTCGCTCCTCAAGCCGAGTCCTGCGCTGTTGAGCGGCAATTTCCAGAGGGACGTCGCGTTTCGCGGCGTGACGGCAAATGCCTCTGTACCGATACCTCCTTTGGTGCCAGCCGCAACCATTACATCCCACTTGGCAGGTGTCGCAGTCCGGCTAATCGTAATGTTCGCTACCAGTTGCCTCGAGCTCACATAGCGGGTGGAGTTGGTGCGCACCTGTGCAGGGTCTTGTACCCCTGCGAGAGCCCATGACGCCACGGATCCGGCGACAAATCCGCTTCCGGAAATTACGACGTCGAGCGTGGTGTCTTGAATCGCAGAATCGGGGGTGGTTCCGGAGACAGTTACGTCAGAGCTTACCGCTCTTGCCGCAACGGGAACCGCAGCATTCGGGACAGATGGACGCGTAACGATCTCGCTGGCGCAGGCCAGAGCAAGTAGCGCAGCTGGAACGCAAATCAGCTTACGCAAGGCGATCTCTCCACGGGATACACGAATTCGCATCTCTTCTCTCCCGGACGATTGGTATTACTGCGATTTAACGGACAACATGCTGGTCTTTTGCGAATACTCTCTGAGAACACCCGCCCCGCTGATCGTGTACCCGGCCCAATACCTGGGCGACGAGTACCGTGGATCGCGGATCATCATGCGCTGCGCAGTCGCCAATCCATCTACCGGATTCCGCGTCGCTAGCGCGGCGTAGAACTTCTGGGCAAACACACTCGCCCCCAGGTCGTCAATCCTCCATAAAGTCGCGACGACATTCTGCGCACCCGCGTAGAGAATAGCTTGTGAAAGCGTCGCGTAATCCTGGCTGCGCCTGAATGAAGTTGACCACGCTGCCCCGACTCCAGTCTCACATCCCGACAGATAGACGAGCTCGCTGCGAACCGGAATGCGCAGCAGCTCGTGAACATCAAGGCTTCCATCATCGTCCGGATTTGCCTTTTTGCCCGGCGAAAGCTCGATGTGCGAAAACATCGGGTTGGTCTGATTGACCATTGCGTGACTCGCAATGTGGACATTGCCGCCAAGCGCAAGCGCCTCTCTGAGCTGGGCCTCAGTCGCTCGCGCACCCATGTACACCGCCGTCCCCATTGTCTCTCGCCTTACCGCTGTCGCCTCGGCACGCGTGCCCACGAGCTCGTCGGGGAAAGGGGCAAATACGGAGATCGCCGGGCCGGATGCCTGGTTGCGTTCCGCCCGTAGAACAGCAAGGGACGAAGCGGAGGGGAGCGTGAGAACGCCCCGACTCTCGACCAGCCGCCGGCCGTTTTCGGCTATCAATGCGGCGAATGGGAGATACGCCAGCGCGGAGTGCGGAATGATGATGAATGTGGTGCTTGCCTTCACTTCTGGCAGCCCCTCGATCGGCAGGATCAATGCGTCATAGAGACCGCGCATCACGCTACGCCCTTCGCTCGCGCTCTTCGATCTGCTCAACAGGTCAGATGCAAGCCGAACGCGGTTGGCGAGGTCATCAAGATCGGTCGGCGACGATGTTGCAATCACCGTGTCGCCCGTTGCGACAAACACGAACAGCTGGTGTTGCGTCGCGAAATATTCGATCATCACTTCGCCTGGTCTCACCGATTTCTGGACGTCACGGATGCTGACTTGAGACGCGCCAAGCAGAGCGGAACCGCGAGGATCGACGTGCGCGATTGTTTTCATGCGATCCTCGTAAGCGCTGCGAGCACTCGCGAGGCGCGCTGCAAGATCCTGCAAGTCGTTCCTCAACGCGACTGATCTTGACTGCGGCTTGAGCGTGTCTGCGATGCGAAGCCTTTCGGTGAGGTAATCAATTCGTCGTAGGAGCCGGTCGGCATCGGACAGGTCCTTCGACGTCGATCGCACGGCACCGCGCATCGCGGTCAGGTGCTCGAGCAGGCTCTTCCCTCTCGCCGCGTCGGCTATGTCAAATGCGTCGGCCGTTCGGCCAAGATGAAGAAGTGCGACTACCAGGTCGGCATATACGTCCGCCCTGTCGCCCGTGTAAGCAGCCCGGAGCGGACCTTCTCCAATACTCTCACGAACCCTGTTGAGCGACGCGACAGCCTTTCGTCCGGAAGTCACCGCGTCGGGCCACTGCCTCAAGCGCGCGAATGCGCGAGCCCGCAATGCCTCAGCCTCGCCGGCAGCCTCGGGCCCCATTCTCGAAAAAGTCAGATCAGCGGGAAGAGCGCGAAGTGTTGATGCCGGATCGCCCGCAATATCGGCAACCCGCGCACTACCCAGTGAAATATTCTCCTTTGCAACGGCCACAGACAGAACGCCGGCGATCTCGCTGGCTTGTGCCAATTCCTGCCGTGCCTGCTCGGCATGATGCGAAGTCTGAGCGATCTCCGCGACAAGCAAGTGGTCCTTCATCGCCTCAAATGCTGCCCCCGCCTTCTTATGAATTGCCGTCGCCTCGAGCGCTCGCGACAACGCAAGATCGTTTCGCGAGACGGCCGCCAACTCCCGTGCCTGCGCGCGAGCAATGTCACCGCCCCGGCTGGCGAGGCCTGCTGAGTTCGAAAGAATGCGAGAACGCGCGAGGTGTCTCAACGCGGCCTGATGGTCACCCGCTTCACCCATTAGCTCGGCGTAGATCTGAAGATCTTCGGATTCCTCGCGCACCATCTGATGGGAGCGGGCAACTGCCATTGCGCTGTCCACGTATGCAATGGCACGCTGCGGCTGCCCAAGCGTCGCGTAAGCCGAGCCGAGCTGGCCGAGGACGGACTCCTCGCCACCCGGGTATGAGATTGTCCTGTACAACGTGCGCGCCTTTTCGAGCCAGCCGATTGCAGCGCCTGGGTCGCCATCCCGAATGTCGACCATTCCGAGGTTCGAGAAGGCGTTGGCCTCCGGCATCGTGTCGTTCCTTTGATGCGCTGCGTTCGCGAGCGCCGCGAATTCATTGCGCGCTTTTTCGAACTCTCCGACATCCGAGTGTACGAGGCCGAGATTTCCAATCGCCTTCGCAACGCTGATTGTATCATGAACCGCCTCAGCGCTCGCTCTTGCATTGCCGAAGAGGCCCTGAGCGTCCGCAAAACGACCTTCCAGCCACGCCAGCAAACCCAAAGCATTGTACGATCTGAACAGATCCTTCTTCAGTCCAAGGCGCAGCTTCATTGCGAGAGCCTGTTCGCCTAGTTGCCGGGCATTTTCGTTCCTGCCCTGCTTCATTGAAGTCAGGCCAAGCCACGTGTCTGCGCGCGCAACCGAAGAGGAGTCCCCTGCCGCCAGCGCGAATTGCCTTCCCTCTCCGAGGAGCGCCGTTGCGGAATCGTATTCGCTTCGCTTGTATACTGACTCGCCCAGGCTCAGGAGAGAGTCGGCTGCAGCATTTGATGGAAACTTCGCAGCGGAACTGGATGACTGCGGCTCGGCGTTTTTGTTGCGCTCGCAGCCTCCGGCGAGAACCAGCGCAAGCGCCGCAGTCAAGAGACGCCGCAATTGAAACTCTTACCGCGCGCCTACGACAAATTCGCGCACACCGCTCGTCACGGACGAGCCGTCGGGAGCAAGTGCGTCAACGCTCCAGTAGTACGTACCGGCGCCTTTCTCCAGCAATGCGTCGGGTAATGCGACAACCGTGTCGGACGTGCTTCGACGCAGAACCGTGCGGCCCGTTGCGTCGGAAATAAAAAGTCTGTAGGTGGCTCCTTCGATTCCATGCCAGGCGAACGACCTTGTCTCTTCGCCGAGACTCTGCCCATTGACGGGAACGATTAAACCGATGCTTCCACTTTCTTCAATGACTCCCTGTCGTTCGGTGGAACGTGGCAACGAATCGCGCTGATCGTTTCGTGGGCGTATCGCAACGAACGCGAGTGCCGCGACAGCGGCGAGTCCGGCCACGGGAATCCAGTGGATGCGGCGCTGCTGGTCGCGATGCGGTGCCGATGCGATGATCCGGGACGCCTTGATGACCTCCTGCCTCGCTGCCGGGTCGTCGGCCAGACGAGACTCGAGGCGCGCCAGATCTTCTCCCCTGAGCCTTCCATCGAGAAAAGCTGCAATATCACCAGACGACAGCGGCTCCTGTTCGCTCACGACACCGGCCGTCGAAGACCCTTCAATAACCTTTTCCATATTCGTATTGAACGGTCGCTGCACCCGAGCATTGCGCTGTTCACGACACGGCGCTCTCAAATCCCCGCGCGTTGAGCCGCGCCTTCATTTCGGCAAGTAACGAGTTGATCCGCCTGTAAACGTGAAACTGCGACGAGTATCGCAAAAGAACGGCGATTTCGGCCGCCGACAGTCCGTCGTCAAATCGAAGGTTCAGGAGAAGCCGGTCGGCAGGTGCGAGTGATGCGCGCAACGCTTTCAACTCATTGGTCAGCTCCGCATTTTCCACGGCTGTGACTGGTGACGTTGCAGAGTCGTCGGGAATCGAATCGGCAAATGCCGGAGCGTCGTCCAGGTTCTCGAGGCGGCGGCGCAGGACGAGTCGGTCGCGTTCAGTTGACGACTCCTGGTTGCGAAGCCGACCATATTTTGCGCGGTGGTGATCGATGCATATGCGTCGAGCCACAACGACAAGCCACGTCGTGAACTTGCTGCGCGGATCGGAAGAATATGCGCGCAGGCGCCGGCATCCATCTGCACTCAGATGCTCGAGAAGGTAGGCGTAGGCATCCATGGCCTCATCTGTACCGCGAGCGACCGAACGCGCAACGTGCAGCAGGAGGGCGGTGTACTCGCGCGCAAACGCCGCCCACGCCTCATCGGACGGCGGTTCTCCCCGCAGCAGGTTCTCGAGCGTCCGAGGTAACTCGGCCATGTTTCGCTCTCCCGTATCGGCCGGCGGTGCCTACCAATCGTTCGAAAGTATTCTGCGTTTGCGATTGTGCAATAGACAGAGCGGGTCAGGCTGGAAGCGACTCGGAGTGCCATTCCTTGCGTGGCACTCGCTACGAATTCCCGTTGGCCGAGAGCGCGCACTGCTGGGCAGTCCCGCCGAGAAATGCCTCGGCTAACGAAGCATTGATCTCATTTCAACGGGATGACGCCCGGGCGGGGCACCCAGTGACAACTCCGACGAGAGCCATTCCGGGCGGCTCACCGAGCCTCGTCGCATCGACGCGTCCTGTGGCGACCGTAGAGAAAAAGTCGCACGTCCCTGATGCGCGGATGGGCTGGGAAGCCGGTGTCGAACGTTCGACCGCAAGCGCGATGCGATCCCATATGTCTATGCGCTCACTCTCCGCGCGTGACTTAATCGCCGCTTGCGCGTAGGCGACGTCGTCCGCTGTGAGGCGACGGCCCTCTCCGTTCGCATTCATTATGGAAGGCCACGCCGATGTATGTCCGAATCCCAGCGCGTGCATCATCTCGTGCTGCACAACTCCCGCATCGTGCATAGTCGCTCGCGACTTGAGAAGAACGCGAGCGTCGTACACAGCCCCGTTGTTGCTCCACGTAAATGATGTCAAGCCGTCTGGAGACATCGAACGCGTATCCACTACGATCAAGTCGTCGGGATCGCCGTCGGTAGGAATCATTGCCGGATCGAACACGTGCAGGCCCAGATCGTGCTCCATAGTGCGGACGATCGACCAGAATGCCATGGAATCTTCGGCGGTGATTCCGTGTCCGCGTTTGAACGCCACCCCAGCGGGCAAGCTGCTCGGGTTCCATCCTACGAGCCGTCCATCTGTTCGAGGCGCAACGCGCCAGAATTTCGATCCTTTACCGAGAGCGAATGATTGCCTTAGCGGCACGACCGTCCCGGCGTAATTCCCGGTCTCGATGGCGTAGGAGGTGTCACTTACCTGAGATCTCGCGCTCGCAGGCAAGGCTATCCATCCAATCGCAAAAACGAACAACACTGAATTGAATAACCGCTTCACCTACCCGCCTTCCCTGAAAATTCCGGCTTCTACTTCCCGTTTATACCCCTGGGAACAGTCTTTGAGGCGCTCTTCGAAGCTGCTCATTTCACCGGGCGAGGGTTATGAATGAAGTTACCGCGATGGAGACTACTGAGATAGACACTTTGCAAGGACCGGTAGTGCACCTTTCGTCGCGCGGTGGCTATCGTACACCCATGCCTGCAATCGCTCAAGACCATTCGCTCCTGCGTGCCGAGCTGGCGCGTCTCCTCGAAGAAGCTCGGGAGAGGACGCTGCTCCTCGTGAGCGGCCTGTCGGACGAAGACCTGCATCGGCAGCACGACACGCTGATGAGTCCCATCATCTGGGACATCGGGCACATCGCGCACTTCGAAGAGCTTTGGCTGACGCAGAATCTCGACGGGCCGATCGAGTTCTCCGAAATGCCCGGCATGTACAACCCGTTCGAGCATCCCCGCGCAACTCGAGCAGCTTTGCCAGTCCCGCCGCTTTCAGAAATGCTGGCGCGTCTCGACGAAATTCGGGAGAAGGTTCTCGGGCGTCTCGACAGAATCGAGTTCGATGAGACTAATCCGCTGCTCGCGAATGGCTATGTCTATCACATGGTGCTTCAGCACGAGTACCAGCACAATGAGACAATGCTTCAGACGCTTCAATTGAAGCAAGGCGAGCCATTTCAGGCTCCCCGTTTGGAGAATCGGATCTCGACCAATGGTGGCGCATGGTCGGGGTCCGTTGAAATTCCAGGTGGCACCTACACGATGGGCACCGACAATACCTGGAGCGCTTACGACAACGAGCGCCCCGTTCACGCGGTGCAGCTCGACGCGTTTGCAATCGACAGAGCTCCGGTTGCGAACGGTGACTACCTCGAATTCATGAATGAAGGCGGCTACAGCGACCTTCGCCACTGGTCCGAAGCGGGTCGTGCGTGGCTGGCCGAATCGAACGCTGTCTCGCCTAAGTATTGGGAACACACATCCAACGGGTGGACGTCGAGATCCATGGACCTAGCCGGCCCGGTCGATCCGCTGCGCCCCGTCTGTCACGTCACGTTTCATGAAGCAGAGGCATACGCTCGATGGGCCGGCAAACGCTTGCCCACCGAAGCCGAGTGGGAAGTCGCCGCGAGTTGGGATGGTGCCTCGGCGTGCGCGCGCGCTTATCCATGGGGAGAAAGCATCACACCGAAGGACGCGAACGTCGACCAGCTTCGATTCGACACAGCCCCGATCGGCGCATACGAGCACAACGTGTCACCATTCGGATGCTACGGAATGATCGGCGACGTTTGGGAGTGGACTTCATCCGACTTTTCCGCGCATCCCGGATTCACTACGTTCCCGTACTCCGAATATTCGGAGGTGTTTTTCGGCAGCGACTACAAAGTCCTACGAGGCGGCTCGTGGGCAACGCGACCCGGTGCGATCCGAAACACATTCCGCAACTGGGATTATCCAATCCGCCGCCAGATCTTCTCGGGGTTCCGCTGTGCCAAGTCAGTCTGACTCGCTGCTCGGCCTCGAATTGCCTGCTGAAGCATCCGCGTCCGCGATGCTCCGCGACGTCGAGCGCGGACTTTCACAAAACCAGAAGGAGCTCGACCCGAAGTATTTCTACGACGAGCGAGGCTCCGAGCTGTTCGAGCAGATAACGACGCTGCCGGAGTACTATCCGACGCGTTCAGAGCGAGCGCTGCTCGAGTCCACGATGCCCCAGCTCATCAGAGAGCTTCAGCCCATGTCTCTCGTCGAGCTCGGCGCCGGAAGCGCGAGCAAGACCCGCGTGATTCTCGACGCGATGGCCACGACAGGAGCCGGGAAGCAGTACGTGCCGGTTGATGTGAGCGCGGAGTTCCTCGCTGAAACGGCGGCGCGACTACGGCAGGAATATCCCGAGATGCGGATCGACCCGGCTGTCGCTGATTTCTCGTCGGGACTGGAGCTTCCTCTCCTCGATCATCCCGCGCTCTTCGCGT